>CAMOLY010000105.1 GCA_946619065.1 uncultured Clostridia bacterium
GAGATCCCAAACGAATCCATACGGAACAAAACCAATACACAGCTTTAGCATATAACGAGAGTGCCTGACTCCTACTGGGGGCGTGGCTTTGCCAATGCTAAGCAGTACCAAGAACAGGCGCACCGAAAGGAGTCGCCTGTTCTTTGCGCCTGCGCCAGTATTTGGAATATTGGCCTTGCGCGACGTGCTTGCCCGCAAAAGATGATTTCTCAAGAATGCTGTTGACATTGTAAACAGATGGTGCTAAGATATGTTTACAAAGTAAACAGAAAAGGGAGTGCTTCGAATGCCTGAACAAACGACCGCCCTGACTGCGGCGGAGTGGAACCTGATGGAGTGCCTGTGGGAGCTCGCGCCCCGAACCGGGCGGGAAGCGGTGGACTATTTGCAAAAAAGCGTGGGCTGGAGCCGCAGCACCACGCTTACCATGCTGCGCCGGATGACAGAAAAGGGGCTGATCGCCTGCGAGACGGACGGAGAGGTGATGACCTATCGCCCGCTGATCCGGCGGGAGGACGCGGCCAGGGAGGAGACCCGGAGCTTCCTGGACAGGGTGTATCAAGGCAGCGTCGGATTGATGCTCAACGCCATGACCCGAGAGCAGAAGCTGAGCCGCCGGGAGATCGAGGAGCTCTATGAGATCCTCCGCCAGGCGGAGGAGGATGCGCCATGAGGACATGGATCCTGTCAGCCTCCGTGCTGATCGTGCTGATGCTGGGCTTGCGGGCGCTGCTAAAGGGGCGGCTTTCCCTGCGCCTGCGCTATGCCTTGTGGCTGCCGGTGCTGCTGCGGCTGTTGATCCCCGGGAGCTTCTGGACTGTCCCTCAGTTCACAAGGCCGGTAGCGGCGGACCTCGCTGTGATCGGAGACCCGGTCCAGCGGCGGGAGTACGCGATCCCCGAGACTCGGGAGCAGGCGTCACTGTTTGTGCTTCCCCAGGAGGATCGGCTGCAGCAGGCGACGCCTCAGACGGCGGCATCCGTGTCGCTTCCGGAGACAGCCGCGCCTGACCCGGAGCCTGCCGCCCCGATGGCGGCGCGCTCACACGCTGCGCCGGCGATTGCCTGGCCCGTCCTTCTCCCCTGGATCTGGGGTGCCGGGGCCGCTGCGGTGCTGGGTGCGGCGCTGGGGTCTGAGCTGCGGTTCAGCCTCCGCCTGCGCCGGAGCCGTCAACGTCTGGAAGATACAGAAACCAGGCTGCCGGTCTACAGCTGCCCATGGCTGAAAACGCCATGCCTGGCCGGAATCCTTCGCCCTGCTGTTTATCTGCCTGCTGCTCTGCGGGAGGACGAGTCCGCGCTGCGCCATGCGCTGGCCCATGAGCAGGCCCATCTCCGTCACGGCGATCTGCTTTGGTCTCGGCTGCGCTGCCTCGCCCTGGCCCTGCACTGGTACAATCCTCTGGTATGGCTGGCGGCGCTGATGTCCAAGCGAGACGGGGAGCTGGCCTGCGACGAGGGCGCGATTATCCGGCTGGGGGACGCCCAGCGGGCGGCCTACGGCCGCACCCTGATCCAACTGAGCTGCCCTGAGCGCCTCGGGATCCTCCGTCCCGTCCCAGGCATGGCCAGCGTGGGAAAGACCCTGCGAGAGCGGGTCCGACTGATCGCAAGCGGCCCCAAACCCACTGCCTGGGCGCTGGTGCTGGCTCTGTCCGTGTCGATTCTGGCAACGGGTTGCTCCTTCTCGGAGAAGAAGCCGGAGCAGACGGGACCCTTTTATGAATCCGAGTATCGGTCCCTGGATCTGGGCGGGAAGAATGCCACAAGCCTCTTGCTCTCCGGAGAGCGTTTCTATACGGTGGTAACAGAAGAAGGCGAGAGCGGCGCTTTTGAGAGCCGGCTCTACTCCTCGTCCGCAGATGGGAGTGACCGGCGGGAGATCCCCATCCAGACACCCATCCTCCCGGAGATCCCGGAGGACGCTGAGGTCCAAAGCTTTTCTCTGGATCAGCTCCTTCCCGGGGCGGACGGATCGATCCTGGCCCTTGGCGGCACCTTCTATGGGACCCCCGTTGGGCACGAGTATCTTAACGAAGACGGCACAACAGACTACGCGTACAACTGGCACACCGCGTACTTTGTCCTGTATATCAGCGCGGAAGGGGAAGTGCTGTCCCAGTTCCCAATCAACGGGCAATGGGGCCCGGTCCGGCCCCAGACGGATGGCCAGGGGAATCTCTACTTAATAGATGAATCGGGAGAGCTTCATGTCTACGACACCTCCGGCAGGGAGATCCTGAACCTGCATCCTGCCCAGCACTGGGAGCAGCTTGTGCGCCTGACCGACGGGCGGGCGGCGGCGGTTTTCCTTAATGGAGGCGCTTCGGAGGTCCACGCTATCGATCCCAAGGACGGGAAGCTGGAGCTCATTGCCCGGATCCCGGACCAGCTGGGGATCACAGTCTTTCCCGGCGCCTTCGGCTGGGATGTGCTGGTGAATAACGGCACCATGCTCTATGGGGTGAACGCGGCCGGAGAGCGTGGAACGATAGCCACCTGGCTCAACTGTGATTTGAACGGAAACGAGCTCCTGGATATCATTCCCGAGGAGAACGGAGAGGCGATCCACTGCGTTTTTGGGACGCCGTACGTGGACGATGGTGATTTCGGCTTTGCGACCATCCGCCAGACGGACGATCCGCCCCGGGAGGATCGTACGGTGCTGACCCTGGCCTGCATGGGTTTGGACGACGAGATTGCGGATCTGGTGCTGCACTTCAACCGCACCGAGCCGGACTACCGCATTGAGGTCAAGGATTACAGCGGCTACAACACCGCTGCTTCGCCCAGCGCGGGCTACACCCTGCTGAACGCGGAGATCGTGGCGGGGAACGTGCCGGACCTCTTCTGCATCCAGGATCTGCCCGTTCGGACCTACGGGGCCCGTGGCCTGTTGGAAGACCTCTGGCCCTACATCGACGCGGATCAGGAGCTGGGAGGCCGGGACGCGCTGGTGACGCCCCTCTTCTCCGCCATGGAGCAAAAGGGTAAGCTCTACACCGTCGCCCCCTCTTTTTCCATCTACACCGTGATCGGGCCGAAGGCCATCGTGGGGGATCGGAGCGGCTGGACCATGGAGGAGTTCCGGGAAGCCTGGAACAAGATGCCGGAGGACTGCACGATCATGGAACCCTGGTTTGGCAGAGAAAGCGCACTGACCACTTCACTCGTTACGCGAGTGGATCAGTTCGTGGACTGGACCACGGGCAGCTGCCGTTTTGACAGCGAGGAATTCCGGGATCTGATCCGCTTTGTGGACCTGTTTCCCGAACAGGGGGAATCCGCCGCAAATTACGGTGGTAGCGAGTATGAAAGGATCACAGGCGGAGAGCAGATGCTGCTCTTTACGGAGCTGTCATCCTTTGACGATGTGACTTTCCATACGGATTTTTTGGGTGATCAGGCGGTCTACGTGGGTCTGCCCGGGGCCTCCGGCAACGGCAGCGCCTTTGACGTGCCCTCGGGACTTGCCATGTCCGCAAACTGTCGACACAAGGAGGCGGCCTGGCGCTTTCTGCGAAGAATGCTGGATGCGGATTGGCAGCTCTCCAATGCGGGAAAGGGAGGGGCTTCGTTCCAGTTCCCCGCGTTTCTCACCAACCGCCGAGCCTTGGAACAGGGCTTCCGGGAAGCGATGCGGGTGGATTATAAAAAGGACGAGAAAGGTCAATACCTTCTGGACGTCAACGGAGAGAAAATCGAACAGGCCAAGGGTGGCCGATCCATCGGGCTGGACGGAAAGATCGTTCCTGTATACGCCATGACCCAGGAACAGGCGGATCGGCTCCTGGAGCTGATCGAGGGGACCACATGCATGCGCTATTGGGATGACGCCGTGATGAACGTGGTCTTCGACGAGATCGGGGACTACTACAGCGGGCAAAAGACCCTGGAGCAGGTCACGGCCGGCATCCAGAAGCGCATGACCATCTACATGGAAGAACAGAAATAAAAACCGAACCTATAGAAAGCGGCCGCATTTCAAAAGCAGAGAAGATGTGGCCGCTTTCTATTTTTGTGTCAGGAAAACCGC
>CAMOLY010000106.1 GCA_946619065.1 uncultured Clostridia bacterium
CTTCTGCAGGGCGGAGATGACGGTGGTGTGGTCGCGGCCGAACTCCCGGCCGATGGTCTTGTAGCTCTGATGGGTCAGATCACGGATCAGATACATGGCAATCTGGCGCGGCATAACGATGTTGTTGGATTTGAGCCGGCCCCGGAGCAGGTTCTCCTCCACGTCGTAGAACCGGGAGACCTCCGCGATGATCAGGGCGGCGGAGGGCAGATTGTGGGTGCCCTCCACGTACATATCCTTAATGGCCCGGGAGACCGAGGCCAGATCCAGCTTCATGCCGTTGAGCTCGTGGTAGGCCTTGATGATGTTGACCGTGCCCTCCAGCGACCGGACGTTGTTGGTGATGTTCTCGGCGATGTAGTTGCAGATCTCGGCCGGGATCTCCAGACCCAGGGTGTTGGCCTTGTTCTGGATGATGGCCATTCGCGTCTCGTAGTCGGGCGGGATGATGTCGCAGATCAGGCCGCCCTCAAACCGCGTGCGGAGCCGGTCCGCCAGCAGCGGGATCTCCGAGGGCGGACGGTCCGAGGTCAGGACGATCTGCTTGCGGCTCTCGAAGAGCTCGTTGAAGGTGTGGAAGAACTCCTCCTCGGTGCCGGTCTTGCCGCCGATGAATTGGATGTCGTCCATCAGCAGAAGGTCCGCCTTGCGGTATTTCTGGCGGAATTCGATGTTCTTGTGCTCGCGGATGGCCGCGATCAGCTCGTTTGTGAACTGCTCCGAGGAGATGTAGATGATGTTGTAGTCCGGGAGCGTGTCCTGGATCCGGTTGGCGATGGCGTAGAGCAGGTGGGTCTTGCCCAGACCGGAGGGCCCGTAGATGAACAGCGGGTTGTAGGCCGTGGCGGGCTTAGAGGTGACGGCCAGGGCGGCATTGTAGGCAAAGCGGTTCGACGGGCCGACGACGAAGGACTCAAAGGTGAACTGCGGGTTGAAACGGACCGCGGATTTTTCGCGGCTGAGGTTCCACCGTTCCAGCTCCTCCTCGCAGACGATGCTGATCTCATAATCCTGACCGGTCAGCTCCTGCATGGCGTCCTGGATGTAGCCCAGGCAGCGGCGGTCGATAAAGTCCTTGCAGAACTCCGACGGCGCGTAGACAGTCAGCAGCCGGTCGGTGCAGTCCAGCACATAGGACTGGTCAAAATAAGTGGATACGATGCCAGGCGTCAGCCGCTCGTCCAGATAGGCGATGACCTTGGCCCAGATAAAGGCATTGGAATACATTTCGGCACCCCCGCGTGATCTTTTTGTCGATATGCCAACAGAAAAATTATACCACAAAACGCCGTTGTTTACAAGGCTTTTGTGCCCATTTTGCGCCGATTTTTTCCTGTTTTCTTTATTTAATTGTATGTAGTCAAAATTCGCAGCCGCAGCTGACCCCGTAGCGGCCATTAACCCCGTAATGGCCGTTGACTACAACGGCCATTACAGCGCACCACTCCGTCGGGGCGCATATCATGCGCCCACAGAGCGAGACCGGGAACGATCAAAAGCAACGCAGTTCCTCTCTCACCGCGGGCGCACAGTGTGCGCCCCTACGGAGCGGGATGTTTCCCCTTCGTCCGCCCCGTAGTGGCCGCTGCCCCGTAGTGGCCGCTGACCACAGCGGCCATAACCCCCGTCATGCAAACCCGCAGCAAAGCGCTTCGCGCCATGGCCTGTGTGGTCACAGGCCACTACGGACGGCTGCATAACCCCCGTAGTGGCCGCTGACCACAGCGGCCATACCCTCATCCCCAGCAGCCGCTGCGATGGGAGGTCGGCGAAATCGCTCTTGTATAGAAATACATCCGGTCAAAAACAAATGTTTGCAATTTTTTCCGAATTGTGGTACACTGAACCGGGAGGCGATCCATATGTCAAAACCGGAGCTTCGCGGGGAGATTCTGGAAATGATCCGCGGCTACATTGCCGAGCACGGCTACGGACCCACGGTCCGGGAAATCGGCGCTGCGGTGGGTCTGCGCTCCACTGCCTCCGTCTACTACCAGCTGCAGCGGATGGCCGAGACGGGCATGATCCTCCTGAACGAAAACAAGAAGCGCTCGATCACCCTGCCGGTCCGGACGGAGCCGGGCCGGGTGCCGCTGGTGGGCGTGATTGCAGCCGGGCAGCCGATCCTGGCCCAGGAAAACATCGAGGGCTATCTCCACTGGGACGGCGCGCCGGGCTGGTATGCCCTGCGGGTCAAGGGCGACAGCATGGTCAACGCCGGGATCCTGAACGGCGACGTGGTGGTCGTCCGTCCCCAGTCCACCGCCGAAAACGGCGAGATCGTCGCCGCCCTGATCGACGATGAGGCCACGGTCAAGCGCTGGATGGTGGATCAGACCGGCGCCTGGCTTCTGCCGGAAAACGACGCCTACGCCCCCATCGACGGCAGCCACGCGACAATTTTGGGCCTCGTCAAGGGCGTCGTGCGGAGGTATTGATTTAGGCAATAGGCAGCAGGCAATAGGCAAATTGATTTAGGCAATAGGCAGCAGGCAATAGGCAATATAAGTGACGGCCCAAATCTTTGATTTGGCTGCCGGAACTTATGCAGAGCAGGAGACGGATGCGAGTCACCGGTCACCAAGGCTTCCTTACATAAACAGGCTCCCCCGCGGCAGCTCTGCCGCAGGGGAGCCTGTTTCGTCGGGGCGCATACCATGCGCCCACGGTGAGAGAGCTGTAGCGTGATGCACCGCGCCGATTGCGGAATAATCCGTCGGGGCGCATATCATGCGCCCACGGTGAGAGAGCTGCCGCGGAGATGCGCCGCGCCGATTGCGGAATAATCCGTCGGGGCGCATATCATGCGCCCACGGTGAGAGAGCTGCCGCGGAGATGCGCCGCGCCGATTGCGGAATAATCCGTCGGGGCGCATACCATGCGCCCACGGTGAGAGAGCTGTAGCGTGATGCACCGCGCCGATTGCGGAATAATCCGTCGGGGCGCATACCATGCGCCCACGGTGAGAGAGCTGTCGCGGAGATGCGCCGCGCCGATTGCGGAACATACGGTGAGATACGGGCTGCGGCGGCTTTAATCGCAACCGGTCCCGTTCTGTGGGCGCACAGTGTGCGCCCGGACGAAATATTCCGCATCGACCGTAGTGGCCTGTGACCACACAGGCCATGGCGCGAAGCGCAAGTTGCTTGAGGTGCGGATATTACGGGGGTTATTGCCGACGGGGGATATGGCCTGACGGGGGTTATGGCCGCTGTGGTCAGCGGCCACTACGGGTCAGCGGCCACTACGGTGACTGATGCCTCGCATCCCCCGTCCCCTAGTCTCTAATCCCTAATCCCTAGTCCCTCTCACCGGTTAACATACTCCACAACCCGGTCAATCTGCTCGGCGACGGTTCCGCCGAAGCGGCCCTCGAAGAAGGCGCTGCCGATGGTGAAGCCCCAGGGGTTTGCTTCCCGGACCTCATCCAGCCGGGCATAGCTGTTGACGCTGCCGGCCAGAACCACCGGCGCGTCCAGGGCCGCGACGAAATCCCGGTTCAGCTTCGCTGCGTCGCCGGTGTAGCGGTAGCCAAGCAGGTCGATCCCCGCCGCGCCGTTGGCAAGGGCGGCCCGGGCCTCGTCCACCATCTCCTCCAGGCTGCCTGAAAGGACCGACGGCCGGCCGGTGATCCGCCCGACAAAGGGCAGGTAGGAGATCCCGTGATCGGCGCAGAAGCGGCTGATTTCGCCGGAAAACATCGTCCCCATCAGCAATTCGCAGCCGCAGGCCGCCGCCATCCGCGCCCCGGCCAGACCCTCGGCCTCGGTATAGGTCACGACCTCGAGGGCGGTCCGTTTTCCGTCCGCCCGCATTTGCGCGAAGAGCTTCTGCATCTCCGGCAGGGGCAGACCTTCCTCCTTGAAGCCCCAGTATGCCGCCTTCGTATTCCGGCAGGCTTCATAGACCGCGGCGGCGTTTTCCACCGTCCGGTCGTTCTGCGTCAGCATGACGATCAGCTCGGGTCTTTTCATTTTTTG
>CAMOLY010000107.1 GCA_946619065.1 uncultured Clostridia bacterium
TGCCCTGCCCGAATCTCTGCACCGGCGGCGAGAACTTCCACGGCAAATTCGAGTACATTCCGGTGGAAGACATGGAGCTCTGCGTGAAGATGCTCAAGAACATCCTCAAGCCGTGAAGCACCAGGCGCCGGACTGCTTCCGCGTCTTCGCCTGCGCCGCGGGCGCCTGCCCCGACAGCTGTTGCCGCGCAGGCTGGGAGATCGTGATCGACGAGGAAACACGGAAGCGATATGCGGACATGACCGGACCCGGCGGATGCCGGGTCCGGTCCGCCGTGCAGGACGGAGAAGAGCCGCTGCTGCGGATGGAGAACGGGGTCTGCACCCTGCTGGACGGAGACGGACTCTGCTTCTGCCAGAAGCAGTTCGGCCACGAGGCCCTGTGCCGGGTCTGCCGGGAATACCCGCGATTCCACCGGGAATTCGGCGGCTTGACCGAGCACGGCCTGAGTCTGAGCTGCCCCACCGCCTTCGCGCTGGCAACCGGGCAGCCGCCGTCGCTGACAGCGTGGGCGGACGACAGTCCGATTGTCCCCAACGACCTGGACCCGGAGCGGTATCTGCTGCTGCGGCGGGGCCGGGAGCTGGCGCTGCGGCTGCTTTTGGAGGAGGGTCGGCCCCTCCGGGAGCGGGTGAATCTGGTCCTGGCTCTGGCAGAGCGGCTGCAGGCCGGTCTGGACGGGTCGAAGCGCGCCGGCGAGCTGGCACTGAAGCGGCTCTCCTCCCCCATCGGGCAGAAGGCGGCGCTGCGGCCCGGCAGGATCCGGGATTGGCGCAGGGAACAAAAAGAGACCCTGCAGCGGCTTGTGCGGGTCTTCTCAAGGCTGGAGATCCTCTCGCCGGACTGGAAGCAGACGCTGGACCGCCTCGCTGCGCAGCTGGACGCGGACGGGCTTCCGGAGGGTCTGCTTGCGCCGGAGCAGCCGGAGGTCTACGCCCGGTATCTGTGGTATTCGCTCTGGAAATACTGGCTCGACGCGGCGGACGACGGCATTCTCCTGCCCCGGGTGCGGCGCAGCGCGGCGATGACCCTGCTGGGTCTCGCGGCGGACCGGATGATTGCCGGCGATCGCAGCCATCTGCAGCGAATCAGCCGGGAGATCGAGCACTGCGAAGAGAATCTGGATGCCCTTTTGAATGCATTTGCGTAACGATTCAGTTTGCCCGTAGTGGCCGCTGACCACAGCGGCCATATACACCCACAGCGCGCTTCGCGCCATGGCCTGTGTGGTCACAGGCCACTACGAGGCGGGTGCTGTTGAATAGACACTGCTTTTGATGCAAAACTCCGTTGAAATGCTTTTTCAGACATTTCAACGGAGTTTTGGGTTAATCTTCCTCAGCGGGCTTTTCCACGAAGACGATGCGGACGCCGGGATCCTCCAGCATGATGCCGGCCTCGTCCAACGGGGTCAGAATCAGCTGCTCGCCGTCGGTTTCCACGCGGTAAGACGCCTCGACACGGTCGATATCCGGCAGTACTTTGCCCATTTCGTCCGTCTGAGCGCCGTCGAGATACAGCTGATCTTCTTTGAGCGTCCAGGTGCCAACCAGCCAATAGCTGAATTCCGAATCAGGATCTCCGCAGCGGAACATGAATTGGGAATCCTTGGTAAACATGGCCAGTTCCCGGATGATTCTGCCCTTCTCCGGAGCGTCCTCCTGCTCGGAGCGCCAGACGCAGTCCAGCTTGAAAGCGGGGGTTTCCTCGGTTTCGGTGGGCGCCTCCGTGGGAGCTTCGGTCGGCTTTTGCGTATCCGTTGCGCCGGCCTCCTGGGTTTTTACAGCTTCGGTCGTCCCGGCGGTATCCTTCTTCTGGTCCTTCTGGGCGGAGCAGCCCACCAGCAGACAGAGCAGCAGAATTGCCGCAACGAGCATCAAACAGCGTTTTTTCATTTTTACATTCCTCCTGTTGTTAATATTTCGCATGCATGGATTCCGTAATGGTAAAAGGCGGCAAGGGCCGCTTCGTCGATCCGCTCGCCCGGCATCCGGATCGGAACCGCCGGCGGGCAGCTCACGCCGGGGCGGGCCAGGACCCTGCCGAGGCTTTGCTCTGCCGGGACGCGGACGCAGGGAGCGAGCATCGCCTCTGCCAGCGGGCAGACCTGCTCCGGTTTTCCGGCGAGAATCGGCGCCTCCGGCAGCGGCGGCCGCGCGGGAACGGAGCGCAGCGCCTCCCGCAGGCGGATGAAGTCCCGCTCCGGGTTCTGCGGGGTCAGCATCAGCGTCACAAAATCCGGGTCGGAAAACTCCGCGTAAACGTTATTCTGCTCCAGCAGCGCCGCAAGCGCCGTCCCGGTAAGGCCCCGGGCCTTGGCGCGGAGGGTGATTTTCCAGGGCTCCTCCCCGTACAGAGACCAGCCCTCCGCCCGCAGTTCGGCTTTGAGGGCGTCCGCTTTTTCCAGAAAGGCGGTCATGCGCCCGGGCAGGGCTTCCAGCCAGGGGTTGCACAGGTCGAGGGACTGGAGAATCAGGTAGGACGGACTGGTAGAGCCGAACAGGGCCAGCGCGTCGCGGACAGATGCGCGCAGCTCCGGCTTCGCGTCCGGAGAGATGTGCAGATAGGCTCCGCCGGTCAGAACCGGGAAGGTCTTGTGGGCGGAGTCGCAGCACAGATCCGCGCCCAGGTCCATCGGGTGCCGGGACTTGGGCAGGAAGCGCAGATAGGCCCCGTGGGCGTTGTCGACCAGCAGCAGAACGCCGTGCCGGCGGCAGACCGCGGCGATCGGCCCCAGATCCGGCAGATGGCCCAGATAGTCCGGACAGGTCAGGTAGACGGCGGTGGGCCCCTCGGAGAGAATCCCCTGCTCCACCGAATCCGGGGTCGGATTCGCAGAGAGATAGGTGGGGCTCTCGTCCCAAAGCCAGCAGACCTCCGCCCGCAGCAGCGCAGCAGCGGTCAGAAAAGTGCGGTGGACGTTGCGGGCAGCCAAAATCCGCGGGCTTCTCCCCTGCCGGCGCGCGTCCTGCATCGCCAGAAAGAGCATGGCGCGGATGCAGTGGGACGAGCCCTCAGTCGAATAATAGGTGGGGCAGCCGAAGAGCCGGGAGGCGTTGGCCTCGCTCTCGGCGATGACGCCGCATGCCTCATACAGGGAATCCGCACCGGGGATCTCGGTCAGATCGCGCTCCTCGCAACCCAGCTTGCCGAGGCCCTTGTGCCCCGGCATATGGAAGCGGGCGGGCGCGGAGGAAGCGTAGGCTTTTACAAAGTCGTAAATCGGTGTGTTCATGGCAGTTGATCATTGAAAGATGAAAGTTGAAAGATATGATCCACAACAGCAATGATCAGCTTTCAACTTTCAATTGCCTTGCGGCCGCAACCATCAGTGCGCACTCCATCCGCTTGCGGAAGAGGTCGCAGCCGTAGGGGTAGGTGCCGGTGATCTTCCCGGTGGCGTGGTAAGCGTTGGCGGCACAGCCGCCGGAGCAATAGAGCCGCGCCCAGCAGTCCCGGCATTCCGGGCGGGCGTAGACGTTGCAGGCAGCAAACTCGTCGCGGACTGCGGTGTTTGTGACGCCGTGCCAGACGTCGCCGAGCCGGAAGCGCTCCTCGCCCACAAACTGATGGCAGGGATAGAGGTCGCCCCAGGGGGTGACAGCCATGTACTCGGTGCCGGAGCCGCAGCCGGAAATCCGCTTATAGATGCAGGGACCGCCGGTCAGGTCGATCATGTAGTGGTAGAAGGTGAAGGGTCTGCCCTCTTTGTCGCGCCGGAGCATCAGCTCAGCCAGCTTCTCATACTGCTCCATCACAATGGGCTTGTCCGCCTCGGTCAGCGCCGAGGGGTCGTCCGGCGCGCAGACCACCGGCTCCATGCTCAGCTCGGTGAAGCCCAGGT
>CAMOLY010000108.1 GCA_946619065.1 uncultured Clostridia bacterium
ATTCTGATTCTGGGCGGAGGATTGGCCGGCTCTATCTACGTCGCCCAGCTGGATACAAACTTCCCCGGCCTCACGGTCGGGACTGTTCCCGTGGGCGGACTGACAAAGGAGCAGACGGCGGCCGCTCTGGATGCGGCGGGCTGGGCTGAGCATCTTACCACACCGCTGGAGGTAACGACCGTCGGCGGGCTGAGCTTTTCCGTCGACCCTGCCCAGGCGGGGCTGGCCTCCACATCGGCGCAGGTCGCCGAACTGGCCTATGCCTACGGCCGCGATGGGAACATGTTTGAAAACTTTGCTACATGGATCAAAGGCCGGTTCCACTCCACCCCTCTGCCGATGAACACGCAGACTGCGGACCTTGATTATATCCGTTCCTGCATTGCGCAGAACCGTGCGGAGATTGAAGCCCTTCTGGGTGATGCCGAGTATGTTCCGGCCTATGAGGAAGAGCAGCTCATTCTGCACAAGGGCTGGGGCCAGCTTAAGCTGGATGAAGAAGCCCTGGAGGCCGCCATTGTCTCCGCTCTGCAAAACGGTGAAACCTCCCTGAGCTTTTCCCAGCTGATCGGCGGGCTTCTCTGCCCGGACTTTCAGGCAATCTACACCGCTCTGCACCAGGAACCGCGGGATGCGGCTTTCACGGATGACGGCCGTTTTGAAGTGATCGACGAGATTGTCGGCTGCAATTTTGACGTAGACCAGGCTCAGCAGCTCTGGGCTGCCGCAGAGCCGGCAGGCGAGGTACGTATCCCGATGTCGGTCACATGGCCTTCCGTCACCGGAGAGCAGCTGAGAAGCTCTCTTTTCCGTGATCTTCTTGGCGCCTGCACCACCAGCTACTGGAACTCCACCTCCAACCGTATCAGCAATGTTGAACTGGCCAGCTCCAAAATTGACGGGACCATCATGTATCCCGGAGACCTGTTCTCCTACAACGAAGTGGTTGGAGAGCGCACACTCGAAGGCGGCTTCCTACCCGCTCCTGCCTATGTGGACGGCGATGTAAAGGACGAGGTCGGCGGCGGTGCCTGCCAGGTCTCCAGTACCCTCTACGCCGCGACCCTTTTCGCTTTTCTGGAAACCGTTGAACGCACCAATCACTACTTCCCGGTTCATTACATGCAGCTCGGAACCGACGCCACCGTCACGATCCCGGACGGCGGAAACGTCATGGACCTTAAGTTCCGGAACAACCGCGCCTATCCCATCAAGATTGTCGCCTACTCCGAAGTGGACGAGGACAACTACGTCCGCGACCTCACCTTTGAGATCTGGGGCACGCTGGAAGATGACGACTACATGCCCGTTGAGTTTGACAACTCCTGGGGCTGGGAGTATCCCTATGACCGTGTGATTGAACCGGCCGATCCGGATCGCCCCGGCTATAAGATCAAGCTGGAGCATGAGAAATACTACTTTGTTGACGAGCAGGGCGAGGGGATGCGCACGCTGACCTACCGCCGGATCTATGACATGGCCGGCACCATGGTGGCGGAAGAGATGCTGAATCCGCTGCTGCCGAACGGCGGTCCCGCAATGGACACCTATTACGACCACAACGGCTAAGGAGGAATCTATGGAAGAGAAGCAATTCTCCGATGTCATCAACAGTCGTCTGAAAGGTTTTACCAGCTACTGCGGACTCGAGTTCACGGAGATTGCCGATGAAAAATGCGTCATCAGCTGCCGTCTCCGTCCGGAGCTTCTGAACCCCTCCGGCATCGCCCACGGAGGCCTGATCGCCACGCTCACCGACGTCGCAGCCGGGATGATGGCACTGCAGGCTGACCGCTGGCACCGTTATATTGTCACGCAGAACTGCAATCTCCACTATCTGCGCCCCGGTGTCGGAGAGGTGCTGCGTGCCGAAGCCCATGTGATCCGCAAAGGGAACCGGGTCTGTGTCTTGCAGGTAGAGTGCTATACCGACGAGGACAAGCTCTGCACCACTGCAATTTACGAGATCGAATATCTGAACGAACGCTGAGTCAAGCAGGCTGTCTTGGGGAGACAGTCTGCTTGTTTTGTGGAGGATTCTGATCATGAAAAAAGTTCCTGTCTTCCTGCTTCTGTGCCTGAGTCTTGCTTTGCTCTGCGGCTGTGTGTTCCCTCTGCAGCATGTTTCCCCGGATCCCGCCCCGGTCTCAGTCTCTCCCTCTCCTGCCGCGGTCTTTAACCCGTCAGACTTCGCCATTCCCGCGCCTGCCGCCGATGATACTGCCGAAGCCGAAGAAAGCTCTGCCAAGCTGGCGGAATCACGGTCAGACCCCACGGTGATTGATGATCCGAAGCTCGCTGTCTTCTGGTATGCCATGGCGGATGCCCAGGTGTTCTCTTTTCGGGAGCAGTTCGGCCCTGTTCTGGAAGCTTCCGGCTTACCCTTCCGTGAATTCGATGCCGAAAATGACCGCTACCGCCAGCTGGATCAGATCCGGGATGCCGTCTCCGGCGGTTGGAACCTGCTTGCGGTACAGCTTGTGGACAACCGCAGCGCGGACGAAGCACGCGAGATTCTGGAGCTGGCGGCCGGAATCCCGGTTGTCTTTTTCGATCGTATGCCGGACAGCACTCTGTTTGAAGATCTGCTCTCCGCGCAGCCCGGCAATGTCGGTTTAATCTGCACCAGTCCGGCCGAACTGGGCTCCATACAGGGCAAAATGATCGGCGACTACCTGACCGCCCACTTCAGCGTCACCGATCTCAATCAGGACGGTCAGATCCGCTATACCTTCCTCACGGGAGACCGGAATGATTCCTCTGCCCTGACCCTTACGCAGCGTTCCCTGGACTCTGCCAATGCCGCTCTCGCAGGCGAGGGATACCGATCCCTCGTATATCTCGATGAAGAGGACACCCTTGGCTTTCAGGCAGATCCGGCCGGTGCCTGGTCCTCCGACGCCGGAACCGCGCTGATCCGTTCCGATCTTGAATTCTATAACTATGCCAATGGAAACATGATCGAGCTCATCGCCGCAAACAACGACGATATGGCCCTCGGTGCCCTCACCGCGCTGCAGGCTGCCCGCTGCAATCTCGGAGACGGGGTCTCCGTGACCATTCCCCTCTTTGGAATCGGCGCGACACCGGCCGCACGCATGGCTGTCAGCCTCGGCCAGATGACCGGGACCGTTGACCGGAACACAGCCGGCTTTGCGGAGGCGGTGCTCGCCACGGTCCGCGGTCTCGCCGCCGGCCAGTCCGCCGCATCCGTGTTTTCCAGTCTCGCCGCCTCTTCTGATCTTTTTTCCGTCCCCGACGGCGAGATCCCGACCCTGTATGTGCGTCCCCTCCCTGTTCTCTCCTGAATACTTCTCTTCTCGCGCATCATTGTTCTGATCTGTTTCTGATGCTGCCGGTCAGTCTTTTCGGGAAGGAGCTGCCCCTGTTTCCGGACCGTTCATCCCCGCTGCGCTTCACCGCTGAAAAGAGCACGATGAAAGGAAGGTTGATCCCGCTTATGACACGAAACCCCTGCCGCAGAGCAAGTCTCACGCTGATACTGTGCCTCATTCTGCTGCTTCTGCCAGCTTCTGCCGCAGCGCAGAGTTTCACGCCGCTCCCCGAGGATGCGGTCTCAGGTCCCGAGCCCAATCACGCCTGCTACGGAACCGTCAGTCTGGACAGCGCGGCAGAGATCCTCGATGTCATTCAGCAGGCCAGAGCCTCCGGTTTGCTGGCTGCGGATGAGCCGGTCGCCTTTGACCCAAATGCCAGCTTCTACCGCGGTCTTTATGCCCGGGACATTGAGTATTATCTTGACGATTCCATCCTGGCGATTCTCTGGAAAGAAGAGATCGACGGAAAGAGCTGCAGCTTCGCCGA
>CAMOLY010000109.1 GCA_946619065.1 uncultured Clostridia bacterium
AAAGAACGGGGCTGCCTCGAACTGAGACAGCCCCTTTCGTTTTACAGAATATGAGGTCAATCAGAGAACCGTCCCCTGATTGACCCTGATTGACGATTGCGCGGACGGTCCCGGTGTGATAGAATAGCGATGCGGTCCGATGGAGACCCTTCATCGGACCCGGAAACCAAGAACAAAACCTGGAGGTCAACCATGGAACCCTTCGGATATCTGAACGGCCAGCCGGTTTGGCGGCTGCAGCTGGACAACGGCGCGCTCGCCTGCGAGGTGCTGACCTACGGGGCGGCGATCCGATCCCTCACTGTCCCGGACGGGGACGGGAAACCTGTGGACGTGGTCCTGGGCTTCGACACCCTGGAGGAATACCTGCGCCACGACGCCTGCTTCGGCGCGGCCATCGGCCCCGTGGCCAACCGCGTCGGCGGGGCAGCCTGCAGGCTCAGCGGCAGGCCATTGACTCTGACGAAGAACGACGGCGACAACTGCCTCCACAGCGGCGCTGCAGGCCTCCACACCAAGCTCTGGGACGTGCGGGACTGCTCGGACACCGGCGTGACGCTGGTCTATACCCACCCCAACGGCCTGGGCGGCATCCCGGGCGATCTGCGGATCGCCGTGACCTACCGTCTCCGGGGCCGGGTCCTCTGCATCGAATACCGGGCCGTCAGCGACCGGGATACCCTCTGCAATCTGACGCACCACAGCTATTTCAACCTGGACGGTCACGGCAGCGGCCCTGTCAACAACCACCGGGTCACCCTCTTCGCCCACAGCTATACCCCCACCGACGCACACGCCATCCCCACCGGGGAAATCCGGGCCGTGGCGGGGACCCCCATGGACCTGACCCGCGACACCCTGCTGGGGGATCGGATGGACCTGGACGACGCGGCCATCCGGGACGCCGGCGGTTACGACCACAACTGGCTCATTGATCCCGCCGACGAGGGAACGGGCTTCCGGCCCGCCGCCCTGGTCCGGAGCGAAAAGCGGGGCATTCGGATGTCGGTCTGGACCGACCGGCCCTGCGTCCAGTTCTACACCGGCAACTACATCCCCGAGGGACTGCCCGGCAAGGGCGGCGCGGTCTACCGCCGCCGCCAGGGCCTCTGCCTGGAGACCCAGGGCTTCCCCGATGCCCCCAACCACGCCGGCTTTCCGCCCATCACCCTCCGGGCCGGCAAGGTCTGGCAGAGCCGGACGGAGTATCGGTTCGACCCGGCGGCGGGCAGCAGGCACCAGAGCCGCCCGCAGGCCCGGCAAATCGAACAGGGCAAGTCCTCTGATCGGGCCGACCCCTTGTTTCGTGATTCGCGTGAAGAAGCGACAAAGGCGGCTCTCCCGATTGCACGGACGATCCCGGTGTGATATAATAAGTGTGACAAACACATGGTTGAGAGGACCTGAGGATTGTGAAAGAGCAGTATTTGATTCTTGTCGTGGATGATGACACGGAGATCGTCCAAATCCTGCAGGCGGCGCTGGAAGGCGCCGGCTACAGGGTACAAACGGCCAATAACGGGGAGACAGCCGTCAGGGCGGCAGATTGCCGCCATCCGCAGCTGATTATTATGGATGTCATGATGCCGTGCTGCAACGGGCTGGTTGCTGCCATGCGGATCCGGCAGAGCAGCAACGTCCCGATTCTGATGCTCTCCGCCAAAGCCGAGGGCTCGGACCGCGTGCTCGGTCTGGAGGCCGGCGCGGACGATTATCTGGTGAAGCCCTTCCTCCAGCAGGAGCTGCTGGCCAGGGTGCGGGCCCTGCTGCGGCGCTATGATGACCTGGGGTCCATCCGGGAGGGGACCCGGGACAGTCAGCTGCAGGTGGGCGACGTGATCCTGGACACCGCGGCAAAACGGCTCCTGGTCCGGGGCGAACCCGTCCGGGTAACGCCGACCGAGTACAAGCTGCTGCTTGTCCTGATGTCCAACCCGGGCCGGGTCTTCTCCGCCGAGGAGCTCTATGAACGGGTCTGGGAGAACGAGGCCTATGCGGTGGAGAACACCGTCATGGTCCATGTCAGCCGGATCCGGGAGAAGCTGGAGCTGAACCCGAAGAAGCCGGAATATCTGAAGGTCGTATGGGGGATCGGTTATGTCTTTGAAGCGCCGTGATATCATCGCCTGGCTGCTGCTTCTGGCAGCAGCAGTTGCACTATCCTTCGGGCTGAAGCTGCGCATGACTTCTGTGAGAAATGTTACAGCCACGACTGATACAACATATTCCACCGCAGAGCCCTCAACTGATACAACATATTCCACCGCAGAGCCCACAGCAGTACCTGCCACAACATATCCAGAAATTGGCGTGATCGACATATTTCCCACTACGGTTTCCGAAACAGAGCCCTCAGCAGTACCAGTCACAACATATCCAGTAATTGGCGTGATCGACATATTCCCCACTACGGTTTCCGAAACATACCCTGCAGCTACTTCTTCATCGCAGTGGAATACAGAAGCATCCACAGGATGGAGCCCGACTTCGGGGGATTCCGATGTTTCTGCCGGTACATCCCGGGACAAAACTGTGGGACTGATTCTGGTTATCGCGGGAGTTGTCCTCTTTGCAGTAGGCGTACTGCTTCTTCGGCAAAGGCAGCCGCTGCTTGGTCCGGACGGCGTCTCTGCCCTGGCAGCAATTCTATGCCTGCTGATTGCGCGTCTTTCAGACGTATCGCAATTTGCGGAAATCCTTGTACTGTTTGCAGTGCTGTTCGGTCTGCGGGAGCTCGTCGGTTGGGCCCTTTCACGCTGCAGCTTGTCCTGGAGCATGTCTGAGCGTATCGCGTCCCGAACCAAATCGCCGTCGTTGGCGCTGTTCGGTTACTATGTTTGGTGTGCAATTCCGCTGATTGTTGGCATTCTGCTTGCGGTTCCGGGCAGTTTTACGCTCTATCGGTTTATATGTCTTCTCTTTTTGCTTGCGGTGGAGCTTCTTACAATCCTCTGCCTGCTTCGCTACGGCGCGGCTTTGCGGCATTTACAGCGGCAGCTGGACAGCTTCCGCGGCGGTACGGATGTTTCCGTGCGGGAAGGTCCCTTCTCAGAGACCGAGGAAAAGCTTAAGGCCGTACAGTCCGCCCACGCGGAAGCCATCCGCCAGGCGGTGACAGGAGAACGCTTCAAGGTAGAGCTGATTTCCAACGTCTCCCATGATCTGCGCACACCTCTGACGGCAATCCTCGGCTACGGAGAGTTGTTGCAGCAGCAGCCCATGAGCGAGGAAGGAAAGCTGCAGCTCTCCCGCCTGAATCAAAAAGCCGGATATATGCGGGATCTGGTGGATTCTCTGTTCGAGCTGACCAAGGTCTCCAGCGGCGTGCTGGAACCGAAGCGGGAGGCAATCGACCTGATCCGTCTTTTGGAACAGACCATCGGTCTGTTTGACGACCAGCTGACTGCCGCCGGGCTCCGGGTGAAACGGCAGTACGCTATGAAGGAGGCAGCTTTGAACACTGACGGCTCCATGCTGCATCAGGTGTTTGCCAACCTACTGGGCAACGCAATCAAATATGCGCTGAAAGGCTCCAGAATCTATCTGGAAGCCGCTGAAACAGATACCGACTACCGGGTCCGTATGGTGAATACCGCTTCCTATGAGATGGATTTCACTGCCGAGGAAATTGTTCAGCGCTTTGCCCGGGGCGACAAGGCCCGCTCCACGCAGGGCAGCGGCATCGGACTTGCCATTGCCCAAACCTATACAGCGTCTGTGGGCGGCACGTTTCGGATCGTGATCGACGGCGATCAGTTCAGTGCCATTGTGACCCTGCCAAAAAACTGAAAGGAATTTGTAAGAATTCCGTCGGCAGTTTTG
>CAMOLY010000110.1 GCA_946619065.1 uncultured Clostridia bacterium
ATTGTCCATGGTGTTTGTTCATGTTCTCGTTGTTTAATTTTCAAGGTGCAACGGCTTTGCAGCCTATATAAAATCACGGCAGTTTCATCGGTTTCCCTCAACCGCGGCGACCTTTATATATTAGCACGCTTTGCTTCAAATGTCAAGAACTTTTTTCAAGTTTTCAAAAATTTCTTTCATTTGCAGAGGTTTGAGCACCTCTTCCGCAGCGCGCTGATATATAATAGCGCAGAGGTGCCAAAATGTCAAGTGTTTTTTTGATTTTTTTGAAAATTTCTTTTACCGCCCAGACATAGTAGAATCCCGGCCGGGAGACCACTACATATTGCAATCAGCCCGCTCCAGCGGAGCAGATTCGGGATTCTTATGATGCAAAGCGGGATCAGGACGACGGGAATCACGTTGAAAATCCGGTCGCCCGCGCGAGGCGGCGTCAGGCCGCCGATCAGACACCTGCACGCGGCCAGCAGGAGGGCGCACAGGCAGAACCCGCTCATCAGCCGGGCCGCAGAGATCAGCGCCTCAAACCGCTGCATGACGCCCAGCAGGGATACGCTCCGGGAGGCGGTCAGAAAGCCGTTCGGCTCCGACGCCAGTGCGGGGGACAGCAGACCGCCTGTGACCGCCGCGGCTGCGGCCGCCAGCAGCGCCGACACCCACGCGCCCCGGGTGAGCGCGCCGGACTGTCTGCCGGCGCAGCAGAGCGCGGCTCCGGGAAGCAGCAGGTACCCCCAGCAGCGCAGAACATCCCGCAGGCTCCAGCGCGGACGCAGCCAGTCGAGGCGGAGCTCCGGCAGGGAGAAGATCAAAACCGCCCCGTACAGGGCCGCCAGCAGCGGAAGCAGCACCGCAGCGCAGCGGGCAGGGGTCTCCGCCCCGTGTCTGGCGGCCGCCCAGGCCAGGGCCAGCACCAGCCAGACCGCCAGCGGATGACCGGCGGTCTCGCGGAAGGCAAATCCGGTTCTCCACCCGGCCCAGAGGGCCAGTCCGACCAGGGCAATTGCAAGAACGCCGCCGGCAATGATTCCCGCCGGCCCCAGGTCTGCCGCCTCAGAGAGGGATCTTTCTCCCGGCAGACGGTCCAGAGCGGTCAGCAGGCCGGCCGCGAGCAGGCCGCCGAGCAGCGCGGAGAGCCACCCCGCGCCGGCGCAGAGCCCAAAAACCGGGAGGGACGCCGCCGTCAGCACCAGCGCGGAGGCTCTACTTCGCTTCAACCAGATAGCCTCCATTCTCCTGCCGGAGGGCGGGAAGCCGCGGCTGCTCGCCCATTGCAAGTCTGCCCCGGACCTGCATGATCGTTGTGTTGGACGGATGGCTGCTCAGATAGGCGCCGACGGCCTCCGCATCCAGATCGGTCTGCCCGGTCCGGTACAGGCCGGCGGCAGGACAGAACGAGGATTCCTCGGCAACGGCACGGACCGCCTCCGCATCGGTCCCGGCGGGATCCACCACAATCACCTGCTCCGCCGTCGGGAGGAAGAGGACGCCGGTCACGGTTTGGCGCAGATCATCCAGCGCATCGTTCAGGGTCTTGCCGATGCCGCGCGCAGCTGCGCCGATGTCGACCTCATATTGTTCTCCGGCGTGGGTGACGATCACAGTCCGGACGGGCGTCAGCTTGGCGGCGTCCGTGCTGCGGAACGGCAGCTTCGCCAGCGCGGCGAGCGCAGCCGCGAACAGCAGCAGCCGAAACAGTTTTTTCATCGGTATCTCCTTTCCGGCTCCGGGTTCCGGGCCGATACCTATTATATTATAGGTTGCGCTGATTGCTCGCGCGCCGGAAGCGGCGCCGGCTTTGCCTCTATTATCCCCGCCGCCGGAAGCTTTGATTCAAAAAATACGCTTTTCTGCAATTGTTCTGCATTTTGCTTGATGCGCCATATCTGCGCCGTCTGCTCGTCTGCAGCGCAACATCTTGTATATCAAACGAAGATTGTTTCAATTTGTAACTATTTGTAATGATAGATATCCTGCAGAATTGCAGAGAAATTCGGGAGTTTTTTAAGAAATCTGCTATTATTTTCAAATTTTTCTTGCATAATTACAGTATATCTGCTACAATGGTTACGAAATGATACAGATTTATGTTAATCTCGACATGAGATTCCGTTGTATTTCCGCAACATGCGAACGGAGGTTCCTATGAAACGCAGATGGATTGCCCTGCTGCTTGTGCTCTGCCTGTGCTTCGGCCTGGCGGATTTCGCGGCAGCGGATGAATTTGAGGACAGCGTGAACATTGACGCAGTCATAGAGGCCGGCAAACAGATGTATTCCACTTTTGAAGGCAGCTATGACACCGTTGTGAAAAGCGACGTCGGCGCGGTGGGCATGGGGATTCTGGGCTGGCGCGGCGTGAAGGCGCTGGAGCTTCTGAAATTATGCTGCTCCAAGGCCCCGAGCTTTGCGCGCTCCACCCTCGGCGAGAATCTCTACAACGAGGTAATCAACACCGCGCTCTGGACTGCGTCAACCGGCTCCGCCTGGCAGACGCGCACATTCAACGACACGGAGGCCGCAGCCGCGAAGACCCTGATCTCTTCGAACATCGGCATTGCCGCCCAGAACGAGCTGGCTGCAAGCGACATCACGACCCAGGCCAGGCACGGCTGGAATGCCGGCGTCCGGACGGAAGCCGCGCTGCTCTACTACTGCTCGGCGGAGAACCACTACGGCCCCGGCGGCGTGAAGGGCTTTATGAAGAGCGTCCGCGGGGCCCTGGGACTCGGAGCAGACGATCTGATCACGTCTCTCGACCAATTCCACAACGGCGCGGTGCAGGCCGGCGTCTCAACGCTTGCCTACCGGACCAAGATTTACAACTACATTAAAAACGTGCTCAAATGGGACACGACCGGCGCCCACGGCGTCTGCCCCAGCGCAGCCTTTCAAGACGTCCCGCCCTACACCAACTGGGCCCACGAGGGAATTGATTTTGTGATTTCCCGCGGACTTTTCAACGGCACCTCCGATACGACCTTCTCGCCGAATCTGGAGATGACCCGTGCGATGATGGTTACGGTCCTGTATCGGCACGCCGGCGAGCCGGAGGTTTCGGAAAATCAGATCTTCGACGACGTTCCGCCGGGCCGGTATTACGCTGCGGCCGTTACCTGGGCCACGAACAAACATCTTACCAAGGGCACCGGCAGCCGCACCTTCTCGCCGGATCAGAAGATCACGCGGGAGGAGACAGCCGTTTTCCTCTTCCGGTATGCCCTGCTGATCGGCGGCATGAATACCTCCCGCCGCGGAGATCTGAGCGTCTATTCGGACGAAGGCAGGATCAGCAGCTATGCGAAGGAAGCCATGTCCTGGGCGGTGGCGGTCGGCATTCTTCGCGGATCCGGCACCGCAAACGGTCAGATGCTTCTGCCCAAAGCGAATACCACCCGCGCCGAGATCGCCGCAATTCTGATGCGCTTCATTCAGTTTAAGGAATCCCGCTGAATTACAACCGTCAGAAAGAGATACGGGGCCCCACGGAATGCCCCGCAAGAAAAGAACACCGAGGACTGCGCAAGCAGGAGCCTCGGTGTTCTTTTTGCTCGGCGGGGACACGAGTCACCAGGGATCAGGGATTAGGGGACGGAGAACGCGAGGGATCAGGCAATAGGCAATAGGCAATAGGAGACGGGGGGACGAGTGATCAGGGATCAGGGATCAGTGATTAGGGGCGGGGACGCCGGAATGTTTCCCTTCGTCGGGGCGCACACTGTGCGCCCACAGAATGGGATCGGGAACGATCAAAACCACCTGGGCCCGTCTCGCGCTGTGGGCGCATGATTCAGTGACGGCCCAAAGACGCAAGC
>CAMOLY010000111.1 GCA_946619065.1 uncultured Clostridia bacterium
GTAGGCCTCCTGCGTGAAGCCGAGGGCTTCCATCAGCCTGCGGGAGGCAACGTTCGGCGCAAGGACGCGGACCGTCAGGCAATCATAGCCCAGGGTCTCGAACAGATAGGGCAGAAAGCCGCGGATGGCCTCGGTCATCAGGCCCCTGCGCATGAAGGGCTGACCGATCTCGTAGGCCATGCCGATGGAGTTGACGTCGAAGCGGATGTCGTCGTCCTGCAGATTCAGCTTGCCGATGGCCTCCCCGGTCTCGCGAAGGACGAGGGCATAGTCCCGGTCGCTCTGCGTCATCTGAACGCAGTATTCGTGCCATTGCGCCGGGCTCAGGTCGTCCATCATCAGGTAGCGGCGCACCGGCTCGGGATTGCAGTATCGGTAGAGCGAGGCTTCGTCCTCCATCTGTACCTCGCGGAGGAAGAGCCGCGGCGTTTCGATCAGCATATCTTTCTCCTGTCTGCTTCCCGTGAACGGTTACAGCCTGCAGTAGGCTGCGGCAGTCTTTGCCGCCAGCGCAGCGTTGTTGTAGACCAGATGAATGTTGCTGTCCAGGCTGTCGCCGCCGGTGAGGTCCTTGACCTTGGCCAGCAGATAGGGCGTGACGGCCTTACCGTGGATGCCCAGGCGGACCGACTCGGCAACCGCCTCGTCGATGGCCTTGTTGATGACCTCATGGTCCATCGAATATTCCTCGGGGATCGGGTTCGTGACCAGAATGCCGCCCCGGAGCCCCAGGTCGCGCTGGACCTTGAAGGTCTTCGCGAGCTCCTCGGGCGTGTCGATCTCATAGTCGACCGCGAAGCCGCTTCTGCGGGTGTAGAAGGCGGGCAGCTCCTTGGTGCCGAAACCGATGACGGGGACGCCGTGGGTCTCGAGGTATTCCAGCGTCAGGCCGAGATCGAGGATGGCCTTGGCGCCGGCGCAGACGACCATGACGGGCGTATTGGCAAGCTCCTCGAGGTCGGCGGAGACGTCCATGGTCTTCTCCGCGCCGCGGTGGACGCCGCCGATGCCGCCGGTGGCAAAGATCGAGATGCCGGCCATGTGGGCGATCATCATCGTGGTCGTGACGGTGGTGGCCCCGTCCATGCCCTTGGCGACCAGTACCGGCAGATCCCGGCGGCTGGCCTTGGTCACGGCCTGGCCGGTTTTGCCGAGATATTCGATCTCCTCCGGGGTCAGACCGGCCTTGAGCCGGCCGCCCAGAATGGCAATGGTGGCGGGCACCGCGCCGTTTTCCCGGATGACCCGCTCCACGTTCAGCGCCGTCTCCACGTTCTGCGGATAGGGCATGCCGTGGGAGATGATGGTGGATTCCAGGGCGACAACCGGCTTTCCGGCGGCGACGGCCGCGGCGACCTCCGGGTTGACGTCCAGATACTTGTTCAGATTCATATGCTTCCTCCTGAAATTATAGATTTGCGCGCTGCATCGCTGCGGGCAGGCTCAGCCGGGGATTGATCGTATCAATCCCCTCCACCGCGATTGCGGCGCAGGCAAGGGCGAGACTCGCGCTGTCGCGGATGTTCAGCCCGGCGGTATAGGCGCGGACCAGGCCTGCGGTCAGCGCGTCCCCGCCGCCGGTGTCGTTGACCGGTTCGGCAGGCGGACAGGGCACCATCAGCCGCTCGTTCCCCGCGGCGCAGTACAGGCCGTCCGCCCCGAGGGACAGGAAAACCCGCTGCACGCCGGCGTCCAGCAGAGCCTCCGCAGCCCGCTCCGCGCTTGCTTCGTCGGTGACGCGGACGCCGCACAGGGCTTCGGCCTCGATGCGGTTCGGCTTGACGGTATGCAGCCGATCCAAAACCGGCCGCAGCTTTTTGGCCTTCGTCACGGAGACCGCGTCGGCAAAGAGCGGGGCGGTGCAGTTCCGGGCCAGCCAGACCACGGCGTCCTCAGACAAATTGGTGTCGATTACGACTGCGGAGGCGCCGTTGAGGACGCTCAGGCGGTCCTCCAGATAGTCCACCGTGATGTATTTCGCGATCTCCCCGTCGCAGACCGCAAGGGCCATATCTCCGTCCGGCCCCTCGAGAAAGACATAGGTGGACGTCCGGCCCTCCGGCACGCTGCAGGCCCAGCGCAGATCGATCCCGTTTTTCGCGCAGTCCTCCCGCACCCACTGGCCGTAGGAGTCCTCCGCGAGGGCTGTCAGCAGAAAGACCCGCTCGCCAAGCAGGCTGAGATTGTGGGCAATGTTGCGCCCGACCCCGCCCAGCGACATCCGCACAAGACCCGGATTTGAGTCCCGCGGGATCAGCGGGGAAAAGGACTGCCCGCAGATATCCACATTCACGCCGCCGACCACGACGACATAGCTCTGTTCCATGGCACACCTCCAAAATAGACTGCGTTTATTGTACATCATGTGCCGGAAAAAGGCAACGGGTTTCGGCGGAAAAATGTGCCGCGCGGCCGCATTCGGAAAAGCTTTCCAGAAGCCTGAAAATTTTTCTTTTCAATTTTGAAAAACTGTGGTATGATGATAATTCAGGAAAGAGATCGGAGGTGGGCGCATGGAACGTCTGCTCGGGAACGGGGAGCTGAAGGCCTCTTTGCAGGCAGCGTTTGCAGCCGACCGCATCTCCCACAGCTACCTGATCTCCGGCCCCGCGGGAAGCGGAAAGCATACCCTTGCCCGCATCCTCGCCGCCGCGATGCAGTGCACAGCCGGCGACCGGCGGCCCTGCGGCGTCTGCCTGCAATGCCGGAAGGTGTTTGACAGCGTCCATCCGGACGTCATCACCGTGGACGAGCCGGAGAAGAAGACCGTCAGCGTGGATCTGATCCGCAGAGCCCGGACGGACCTCTATATCCGCCCGAACGAGGGCCGGCGCAAGATCTATCTGATCCCGCGGGCCAACGACATGAACGCCAGCGCCCAGAACGCGCTGCTGAAGATCCTGGAGGAGCCGCCGGAATACGGGGCCTTCCTCCTGCTCAGCGACAGCCCCGAAAAACTCCTGCCCACGATCCGTTCGCGCTGCGTCTCGCTGCACCTGTCGCCGCTGGCAGAGCGCGAATGCGTTCCGGCCCTGTCGGCCGCCTTCCCCGAAAAAAGCCCGGACGAGCTGCACCGGGCCTGGGAGCGCGCGGACGGATATTACGGACCTGCGGCAGCCCTGCTGCGCGAGGGCCAGGCGCTCTCGGCCCAGGCCGCCCGCTTCGCGGACTGCTTCGCCGCCCGCAGCCGCTCCGGAATGACGGCGCTGCTGGTGGGGATGGAGCGGCTCAAGCGCGATCAGTTGATCCAGATTCTGAACGAATGGATCGAGCTGCTGGCCGACGCGATCCGCGTCCGGACCGGCCTGCCCGGGAGCTCCGGGGAAGCGGTCCGGCTCGGACACAGCCGCACGGTCGCAGAGCTGCTGGGCGCGGTCAGGAATCTGCAGCAGGCAGCCGAGCTGGCAAAGGGCAACGTCAGCGTCGGAACCATCTGCGGCGCCCTGCAGGGACAGCTGATGTGACCCTGCCCTGAAAATCAAATGGAAGAAACCAGATTGGAGATCATATGGAAAACGAAACCGAACGTATCCCCGAAGCGGAACCCACGATGACGGATCCGGCGGCTGAGACCGCCATGCCCGAGGCCGCGCCGGAGACGCCCGCCGAGGCGCAGCCCCTTCCCGGCGCCGCGCAGGAGCAGACGGAGGCCGCCCCGGCGCCCGCCTTCGTCACCGTCTGCGACGTGCAGGTCCGCGGCGGGAGCCGGCTCGCCTATTGTGACCCGGGCGAG
>CAMOLY010000112.1 GCA_946619065.1 uncultured Clostridia bacterium
TCCACGTCGTGCACGGCGTAGTAGGAGGGCACGCCCATGATGGCGCCCATCTCGTAGCGTCGTCCGTTGTAGTGCGGAGACCAGCATTTGCCGCCGACGCGGTCTGCTTTTTCCAGGATCGTGTAGTTGGTGTACCCCTTCTTCTCCAGGTACATACCGGCGGACAGGCCGGCGGGACCGCCGCCGACGATGCAGATGCGAGTATTCTTGTCCATTTGTTTTCCTCCGTATTCCGTATTGAAAACGACGCCTTTTAAAACGTCGAAATCCTTCCTCTGCATTATAACACAACCGGGTGGAAATTGCACCAAGTATTTTCACATTTTGTATTCCTTTTTTGGCAGATTAATGTTATAATAGAAAAACATTGGAGGTGATCGGATGCGTTTCTCATCCTTTGACGCGCTGCTGGCCCATCAGGCGCAGCAGTTCGGAGACCGTCCGGCTCTGTGCTTTGCCGGCCCGGACAGCCCCTGCGGGTGGAAAAGCTTCGACCGTCTGGTGCGAGAACGGGCGGATTGCTGGAGAAAGAGCGGAAAAACCTGTCTGGGCGTCTTCTGCGACGGGAGCTTTGACTGCGTCGTGAATCTCTTCGCGGCGAACCTGGCCGGTATGCAGGTGGTGCTCCTTGACGAAAACACGCCGGACGAACAGCTCCCCGGTCTGCTCGCGTATACGGACGTGGACGTCCTTTGGGGAGACGAGGAGCTCTGCTCTGCCCTCACCCCGGGTCTGACCGGCGGTGTGCAGGGCGGCGCCGGAAAGCTGCTCTTTTTCACCTCCGGGACAACGGATTCGTCCAAGGCGGTGGTGCTGACCGACGCCAGTCTCTGCGCCAGCGCCTGGAACGGGAACGAGCTTCTTCCGCTGTCCGGCAATGATAAGCTGCTCTGTTTGCTGCCCCTGAACCATGTGTTCGGCTTCGTCTGCGGCCTGCTCTGGGGCCTGCAGGCCGGCGCCTGCGTGGCGCTGAGCGAGCCGAAGCGGGCGTTCACGGCTTTTTCCGATATTCGCCCCACTGCAGTGAGCCTGGTCCCCGCTCAGCTGGGGTACCTGCTGAAGGCCGGAGCGTTCAATCCGGAGCTGAAGACCGTGCTGATCGGAGCCGGCGACTGCCCGGCGTCGCTGCTGCACGCGGGAAGACAGGCAGGGCTGAACATCAGCGTCGGCTATGGTCTGACCGAGACAAGCTCCGGCGTCGCCCTCTCCGTGGAGGGAAACCCGGCCGCGATGACCGTCTGCCCCGACGTACGAATCACGTTTGCCGGAGACGGAGAGATCCTGGTCTCGGCGCCAACCTGCATGATGCAGGGCTATTACAAGCGCCCGGCGGACACCGCTGCGGTGCTCTCAGACGGCATTCTGCACACCGGCGATCTCGGCGCGCTGGATGGGCAGGGGCGGCTGCGCGTCACCGGCCGAAAAAAGGAAATGCTGGTGCTGGCGGACGGCACGAAAATCTATCTGCCCGAATACGAGGCGGAGATCGGCGCCGTGCTCGGAACAGGAGAGCTGGCTGTGGCCCTGCGGGACGGCAGGCCGGTCCTGGTCCTGTCCGGGGCGGAGGAACCCAAACAGATCCTGCTGCAGAAGCTCGCCGGCGTTCTTTCCGGCCGGGCACGGGGGCAGCAGCTGACTGATATTATCATACTCGGAGAACCGCTGCCGCGCACCGCGACCGGGAAACTCCGGCGCTGGGCAATTGCCCGGAGATTGGAGAGACTATGATTACCAGAAGCGAAATACTGGACCGTACCAAAGAGGTCATCTATGACTGCGTCCCCGAGCTGGAGGGAAAGCCCCTCAGCGAGGACACCGTGATCAACACCGACACCGGCATTGACTCGATGGGCTTTACCCTGGTCATCTGCAGGCTGGAGGCGAATTTCGACGTCCGCATCCCCAACCGCCAGTGGCAGAAGCTGCAGACCCTGGGCGACGTGGTGGACGCCATCGAGGCCCGTCTGAGCGCGAAGAGCTGATGGACGTCTATCAGAAAACCGTCCGGCTCCGCAACGCGGATGTGGACATGCACCGGCGGCTGCGCACCTCGACGCTGCTCACAATGCTGCAGGAGGCCGCCATTGCGCATGTGGAATCCATCGGCATGGGCAGGGAAAAGACCCTCGACCGCGGCCTGCTGTGGATCATCACGCTCCAGCGGCTCAGCGTCCGCCGGATGCCGGTCTACGACGAAACCTTCACGATCTCCTGCTGGGCCGGCAGGACCATGCACGTGCTCTTCCCCCGCTATTACCGGCTGACCGGCGAAAACGGGGAGCTGCTGGTCGAGGGCAGCGCCTACTGGGCGCTGATCGACCAGGCGAACCACGAGCTGCAGTTTCCCGACGCCTGGGGCATCACGATCCCCGGCACTGTGACGGGCCTGGAATCTCCCCTGCCCCGGGCGCCGCGGGCGCTGGCGCTGACTGAAAACACCGAGTTTACGGTCCCCTACAGCTATATCGATCTCAATCACCACATGAACAACGTTCACTATCTGGATCTGGCTGAGGACGTCCTGCCCGCCGACATCCACGAGCTCCCACTCAAAAGCATGGAGATCGAATACGGCGGAGAGGCCCGCCTCGGCGACTGCATCCACCTGCACTGGGGCAGACTCGGAAACAGCTTTTTCCTGACCGGCGAGGGGGAAAAGCGGATGTTCCGCGTGCGGCTGGAATACGAGGCCGCCGGAGAGGCCCGGATATGAATCCGGTGAACCGACCTGCAGCCTTGCCGCTGATCTGTCCGGTCTGCGGACGGGCGCTGGCCCCTGCCGGAAACACCCTGCGATGTGAAAACGGGCACAGCTTCGATCTGGCGAAGGAAGGTTATGTCAACCTTCTGCTGAGTCACAAGCAGGCCGACACGATGGGCGACAGCAAGGAGGCGGCCCGCTATCGGCGGGACTTTTTGAACCGGGGCTACTATGCGCCCCTGCGGGACGCGCTGGTGCAGCGGCTCTCCGGTCAGACCGGCCGGCTTCTGGACGTCTGCTGCGGCGAGGGCTACTACACTGCAGCCCTCGGCACGATTCCCGGTCTGGAGGTCTGGGGCTTCGATCTGGCCCGCGAGATGGTGCGCCTGGCCGCAAAACGGGGCGGAGCCCACTATTTTGTGGCAAATCTCGCCCGCATTCCGGCGGCGGAGGCAAGCTTCGGGCTTGCGACCCTGCTCTTTGCCCCCTTCGCCGAGCCGGAGCTGGTCCGGGTGCTGGAGCCCGGCGGGCGGCTGTATCTGGTCGTGCCTGGCAGGCGGCACCTCTACGGACTCAAGCAGGCGGTCTACGACCGTCCCTACGAGAACGACGAGGCGCTGCCGCAGACGCGGACGCTGCGTCTTGTGGGAAGAGAGCGGATCGACGCGGAAATCTGCCTGCAGGGACAGGCCGATATTCAGGCAGTTTTTCGCATGACGCCCTACTTTTACCGCACCGCTCCAACCGACCGAAAAAAGCTGGACGCTCTGGAATCGCTGGATACGGAGATTTCCTTCGTGCTGGCAGCGTATGAGCGGCCGGACGGGTCTGTTTGAGCAAAAGAATATAATCGTATAAGGAGGAACCCCATGAAAGTCACCGAACGCTTCTTGAACTATGTCGCCTTTGACACCCAGTCTGACGAGGAGAGCACAACCTGTCCCTCCACTGCCAAGCAGCGGCTGCTGGGCGAGGCTGTGGTCGCGGATCTCAAGGCCATTGGCGTGGCC
>CAMOLY010000113.1 GCA_946619065.1 uncultured Clostridia bacterium
GCTGCCGGTGGAGTTGATGTTGTTGCAGAGGATCACGTCCTGAATGCCCTTCTCGTTGACGAGACCGGAGATGGAGCGGTAGGGCTTGCCGGCCCAGGCGCACCAGCTCTCAAAGCTGCGGTAGTCGATCCAGTAGATGTGCTCGTAGTGGTCCACCAGGAAGGGAATGAAGGCGTTGCCGTAGGAGTCCTTGACAACCAGCACGGAGGAGCCGTCGGTGATCGTCTCATTGTGGGCGTAGTTGTAGGGCTGGTCGCCGCCGGCAAAGGTTCCGTACAGCCCGCCCGCCGGATAACCGGTCACGTCGTTGATGATGCGCCAGCCGTACTCGGTATAGCGGCCCTCCGCCTGCCCGTAGGAGCTGTACATCGTCATGTCGTTGGTCCCGTTCGGGATATAGGCGGTCACGGTGTCCGGGTTGGCCTTCAGCGCGGGGCTCTGATTGCTGCTGGAATAGAAGGTGCCCAGGAAGTTCGGGAAGGTCATCGTCTCGAAGTCCTTCAGCTCGTGGGGGGTGATGCCCTTCACGGCGCAGAATTCCCGGTAAGCGTAGTAGGCGCCCAGGGCCGTCCAGTGGTGGTCGGTGTGGAAGTAGATATACTCGTTGTTGTGGGCTTTCAGCGCGGGGAAGACCTTCAGCGTCTTCACCGAGGGATCCATCTGGTCGTACATCCAGTTGATGGCCTCGTTCTCATCCGAGCAGCCGATGCCCTCGCGCACGCTGTCGGAGAGCATCACGCCGGCAGAGATCGGGCAGATCAGGCAGTAGACGTTGGCCTTGCCGTTGAGGGCCTGGGCCACGCTGTTGACGTTGATGCAGTATTTCGCGCTGCCGCTCTGGCTGAAATAGTAGAGGCCGTAGCCGCAGTTTTCGGTGATATAGATGCTGCCGGCCTTTTCAGCGGGGGTCGTGGCGTCGCCGCCGCCGTTGGCGGGCTTCGTCTCCGGCGCATCGGTTGGTTCGGTGGGCTCGGTGCGGTCTGTCGGAGCAGGCTCCGTGCCGGGCGCATCGCCGGTCCCGGAGGGAATCACCGCCGGATCGGTCTGCGGCTGGGTCAGAGCGGGCTCCGTGGGGGGATCGGTGTCGTCCAGGCCCGCCAGCGAGGCCAGCTGTTCGGGGGTCAGGGGGCCGGTGGGGATCTCCTCGGCGGTCTGCCCGTTGGAGATGAGCTGCTCCCCCTGCTTGCCGTAGAGGGACTTGATCCAGTGGTCGCCGGAGATCAGCAGCTCCCGCAGCGGATAGGTGTCGGCGTACCAGGTGCTGACGCCGCTGGGCTGATCCTCCGGTCCTTCCGCCTCTTTGAAGAAGAAGCTGCCGTCCCAGAGCCCCTGCAGGGTCAGCTTGGGGAATTTGGTCAGCGTCCGCTTTTCCACGTCTGACTTCGAAGGCCGCGCGAACCAGAGCAGCCCGATCACCGCCATCAGGACCAGGAAGCCGAGGAAGACCAGCTGCTTGATCTGGGCGGTTTTGTAGCGGACCTGCTGATATTCGTTTTTCGTTGGTTTCATCTCATCCGCCTCCTAAAACTGGAAATACAGGAAGGGGTTGTAGCTGTTGCCAGCCAGGGCCATCGTGGAGATCACCAGCAGCAGCAGCGGATGCAGAATGTCCCAGGCCCCGTAAACCCGCAGCCAGACGGAGCTGTTCCGGCTCAGATTCCGCAGCATGTTGGCCAGCTTCGTGCCCAGCGGGGTCACGGCAATGATCGCAAACAGCAGGAAGAAGACGTTGTTCCGGAAGACCAGCCAGGCCGCCTTCGAGTGGAAGGCGTTCCCGTTGAGCCCGAACATTCCCTTCAGCGCGGTGCCCAGCAGGGACATGTTCTCAAACTTGAAGATGACCCAGCCGAAGAGCACCACCAGAAGCGCCAGCAGATGCCGCGCGGGCTTGGCGATCCGGTCCAGCTTGAACACATACTTTTCCAGGACCAGGAACACGAAGTAGTACAGGCCCCAGAGAATATAGTTCCAGCTCGCCCCGTGCCACATGCCCGTCAGACCCCAGACCACAAAGAGGTTGATGATGTGCCGGGCCTTGGAGCAGCGGTTGCCGCCCAGGGGGATATAGACGTAGTCGCGGAAGAAGGTGCTGAGGGAGATGTGCCACCTGCGCCAGAAGTCTGTGATCGAATCCGCCACATAGGGGTAGTTGAAGTTCTCCTTATAGTGGAAGCCGCACATCAGACCCATGCCGATGGCCATGTCGGAGTAGGCGGAGAAGTCCAGGTAGATCTGCAGCATAAAGGCGATGGCCCCCAGCCAGACCCCCAGAACCGAGGTCGTCTTCAGACCGGACGCCGCCAGCAGGGTGTCCGCCACTGCGGCGCAGCCGTTGGCCAGCACAGCCTTCTTGGCCAGACCGACGGTGAAGCGGGTGATGCCCCGGCTGATCTCGGCCATCTTGACCTTCCGGTTCAGAATGTCTGCGTTGACGTCCCGGTAGCGGACGATGGGTCCGGCAATGCACTGGTGGAAGAGGCTGGCGTAGAGCAGCAGCAGCCAGTACTTCCGCTGGACCTCCGCGTCCCCGCGGTAGACGTCAATCACATAGGACAGCAGCTGGAAGGTGTAAAAGCTGATGCCGATGGGAAGGACGATGTTGGGGATAACCTTCGGCACACCGGTGATGGCCTTGAGGTTCCGCAGGAAGAAGCCGGTATACTTGAAGATCCCGAGGATCAGCAGCACCAGCACGATGCAGGCGATCAGACTGCTCTTCCCGCTCACGCCGCGCCGGCGCGCGTGGTCGATCTGCAGGGCGAAGAACCAGCAGATCAGCGTCATGCCCAGCAGCAGCGGCAAGTATCGGATGCCCGCCCAGGCATAGAAGACCAGGGAGAAGCAGAGCATGACGATGTTCTTCTTTTTCATGTCCGACACATAGGCCTGCGTCAGAATGTTTGCGGTGAAGAAGAGAAACACAAAGATCAGACTGGAGAAGACCAAGCAAAAGCCCCCTTTCCGGAGCGAATCAAACCAGTTTATCAAATGATAGTTTGACTGTTAGCCTACATTATATGCCAAAAACCGTCGGTTTTCAAGCTAAAAAGTTGTTTTTCCAGAAGAAAAGAAAAACCAAAAGAAAAGGTAATCCGAAAGAAAAGAAAATACGGAATCCCGAAAGAAAATGGCCCGCACCATGCAGCGCCGCCCCGTAGTGGCCGCTGACCACAGCGGCCATAACCCCCGTCAGCCATAACCCCCGTCATGCAAACCCGCAATAAAGCGCTTCGCGCCATGGCCCGTGTGGTCACGGGCCACTACGGAGTGTTGCGTGCTTGTCCGTCGGGGCGCATACCATGCGCCTACAGCAAGTGAGCGTCCCCGGAGATGCGCCAATCCGATTGCGGTACCCTCCGCCGTGGCGCATAGCTCTGCATAAGTTCCGGTAACCAAACACGCAGCGCTCCGCTTGCGTCTTTGGGCCGTCACTGAATCATGCGCCCACAGTGCGAGCCCGACTCCGTTGGTTTTGATCGTTTCCGGTCCCGTTCTGTTGGCGCATGGTATGCGCCCGGACGAAATGGGGACGAAGGGAAACGGACGAAAGGGGCTGAAAAAGCTCGCGCAAGCCCTTGCATTCCGGGCCGGCTGATGGTATACTGTTAATATCACAGAGAAACAATTATGCAAAGCAAATATCATACTGTGATCAAGAAAAAAGGAGATTCTGCATATGAAAAAACGGATTC
>CAMOLY010000114.1 GCA_946619065.1 uncultured Clostridia bacterium
CCCCGGAGCTGGTCTGGGAGGAGGACAAGTCCATCACCTATGGCGCGAGAGTGCTTGATATTCTCGCCAAGCTCGACATTCCGGCGGACGAACCGGCGGAGGGGGATGAAACGGATGACAAAGAAGCTGACGCTGAATGAGACCGCAGAATTTTTCAAAACCCATGACGATTATCTGATCCTGACCCACCGCCGCCCGGACGGGGACACGGTGGGCTCCGCCGCAGCCCTCTGCCGCGCCCTGCGGGCGCTGGGCAAGCGGGCCAGGATCTACCCCAACCCCCAGCTCACGCCGAAATTCGCGCCCTGTCACGAAGGTCTGACCGGCGAGCCTGCCCCGGGGGATACCGTCGTCAGCGTGGACATTGCCGACCGGAGCCTCTTCCCCTTCGGCGCGGAGCAGGCGGAGGTCGCCCTGGCGATTGACCACCACGGCACCAACAGCGGCTTTGCCGCCCGCACCCACACCGACGAGACCAGGGCGGCCTGCGGCGAGATTCTCGTCGAACTGCTTCCTCTGCTGGGCGTGACGATGGACAAGCCGATGGCCGACGCCCTCTACACGGCGATCTCCACCGACACCGGCTGCTTCCGCTATGCCAACGTGACCGCCAACACCTTCCGCTGCGCCGCGGTCTGCGCGGAGGCCAGGGCAGACGTTTTCCAGATCAACCGCGTCTTCTTTGAGACCAAACGGATGGCCCGGCTGCGGCTGGAGGCCTATCTGACCGAACACATTGAATTCTTCGCGGGCGGGAGGGTCGCCCTCTTCGCGATCCCCAACGCCCTGATGGACGAGCTGGGTCTGACCGAGGACGACGTGGACGACATCTCCGGCTTCGGCCGCACAATTGAGGGCGTGCAAATCGCCGCGATGCTGCGGGAGGTCGAAAACGGGCTGGGCAAGCTCTCGCTCCGCACCGGAAAAGAATACAACGCGGCGAAAATCTGTGCGAAGCTGGGCGGCGGCGGGCATCCCGGCGCGGCCGGGGCCTCGGTCCCGGGGGGCATCCCCGGCGTCCGGGCAGCCCTGCTGGACGCCCTCAGAGAGGAAATCGAGCTCTGATGGCAAACGGAATTCTGATTGTGGACAAGCCCGCCGGCTGGACCTCCCAGGACGTGGCGGCGAAGCTGCGGGGCGTGTTTCACGAAAAGCGCGTGGGCCACGGCGGGACGCTGGACCCGATGGCCACCGGCGTCCTGCCGGTCTTCATCGGCAGGGCCACCCGCGCCGTCCCCTTTTTTGAGCACGCGGACAAGGTCTATGAGGCCGTCCTCCGGCTCGGACTCGTCACCGATACCCAGGACACCACCGGAAGAACCCTGGAGGAGCATCCGGTTGACATAACATCAGAGCAGCTGGAGGCCGTCCTCCCCCGCTTTCGCGGCGAGATCCAGCAGATCCCGCCCATGTACTCGGCGGTCAAGGTAAACGGACAGAAGCTCTACGCCCTGGCCCGAAAGGGGCAGGAGGTGGATCGGGAACCGCGGCCGGTGACCGTCTACGAATTGGTCAATCAGGGGACGGTTCTCCGATTGACCGGTCAATCAGAGAACCGTCCCCTGATTGACTGGCGGCTGCGGGTCCACTGCTCCAAGGGCACCTACGTCCGCACCCTCTGCCATGACATCGGGCAGGCCCTGGGCTGCGGCGGCTGCATGGCTGCCCTCCGGCGCACCCGGGCCGGACGCTACAGCATTGCCCAGGCCCATACGCTGGAGGAGATTTTATCCGCCCCGGACCCGGAGACCCTGCTGCTGCCAACGGACAGTCTGTTTTCGGACCGTCCGGTCTGCACCGTGAACGAAGCGGGGGAGAAAAAGCTCCGCAACGGCGCCGCCGTTCCCGCGGGGAAGCTTCCCGACGGCGAATACCGGGTCTACGGCCCCCGGGGGGACTTTCTGGCGCTCTGCGCCGCCGCCCGGGGCGAGCTGACCACGGTCAGGAGCTTTTTTGATCCGATCCGATCCTAGACTGTTCTCTGTGTATCAGGGATCTGTCTTCAACTGCGAGGAGTCGCCTATGCAATCTGTCATTGCCCTCGGTTTTTTTGACGGCGTCCATCTGGGCCACGGGGCCTTGCTTTCCCGCACGGCCGGGATCGCCGCGCAGGACGGCCTGCGCGCCGTCGCCATGACCTTTGACCGGAGCCCGGGAAAGGACGGCCGGCTTTTGACCTCCGTGGAGGACAGAACGCGGCTGATCCGCGGGCTCTACGGCATCGACGAGGTGGTCGTCCTGCCCTTTACCGAGGAATTTATGCACATCCCCTGGGACGACTTTCTGGCGTCCCTGGTCCGGGACCATTCCGCTGCCCATCTGGTCTGCGGCTGGGACTACCGCTTCGGCTATCACGGCGCCGGCGACCCGGCGAAGCTCACCGCCTGGTGCCGGGCGCACGGTCTCGGCTGCGACGTGGTGGACAAGCTGGTCGTCGATGGCATTACCGTCTCCTCCACCATTCTCAAGGATCTGGTGGAAGCGGGAGACGTGGAGGCCGCCTGCCGGTATTACGGCCACCCCCACACGCTCAGCGGCATCGTGCAGCCCGGCCGGCATCTGGGACATACCCTCGGCTTCCCGACTGCGAACCTGGTTCCCCCGCCGGAAATTCTGCTCCCCGCCCGTGGCGTCTACGCGGTGAAGGGCAGCGTGGAGGGCCGGGTCTATACCGGCGTGTGCAACGTCGGCACCCGCCCCACCGTCCACGGCAGGGGCGTCACCGTGGAAACCTGGCTCAGGGACTTCGACGGCGACCTCTACGGCAAGGCACTGACGGTGGATTTCCACCGCTACCTCCGCCCGGAGAAGCAGTTCCCGGACGTCCGCGCGCTGAAGGAGGAGGTCCTGCGCAACCAGGCCCAGTCCGCCGCCTATTTCTCCGCCGATCCGTAACGGCGCCCCATTCCCTGTTCGCACCCGACCCACATCATTCGCCCATGAGAGGAGCTTACACAATGAACAATCCATTCTTCCCCGAGATCCACGGCAAATTCGGCTTCGGCTGCATGCGGCTTCCGAAGACCGGCGACGAAATCGACGAGGCCCAGGTCTGTCAGATGGTGGACGCCTTTCTGGAGGCAGGTCTGAACTACTTTGACACCGCCCACGGCTATCTCAGCGAGCGCAGCGAGCCCACCCTCAAGCGCTGCCTGACGTCCCGCTGCCCCCGCGACCGCTTCCTGCTGACCGACAAGCTGACCGGCAATTACTTCCAGACCGAGGCCGACATCCGGCCCCTGTTCCAGACCCAGCTGGACGCCTGCGGCGTGGACTACTTCGATTTTTACCTGATGCACGCGCAGAACGCCCGCAATTTCGAGCATTTCAAGGCCTGCCGCGCCTATGAGACCGCCTTTGCGCTCAAGGACGAGGGCAGGATCCGCCACGTGGGCATCTCCTTCCACGACACCGCCGAGGTGCTGGACCGGATTCTCACCGCGTATCCGCAGATCGAGGTGGTCCAGATCCAGCTCAACTATCTGGACTACCAGGACGCCGCCGTGGACGCCCGCCGGGTCTACGAGACCGCCGTCCGCCACGGCAAGCCGGTCATTGTGATGGAGCCGATCAAGGGCGGCACCCTGATCAATCTGCCCGAGGCGTCGCAGAAGCGCTGCGCGGAAATCGGCGTCAGCCCGGCGGAGCTGGCCCTGCGCTTTGCCGCCGGCTTTGATTCGGTC
>CAMOLY010000115.1 GCA_946619065.1 uncultured Clostridia bacterium
AAGCGAGGCGAAGAACCATGTCCCCTGACCGCGCGCGAAAAATGAAACAGTACTTCCGTCCGGGCAAGCGTGTGCATCTGGTCGGAATCGGTGGGGTCTCGATGCGTCCTCTGGCTCTGGTCCTTCGGGAGCGGGGTCTGGAAATCAGCGGGTCCGATATGAATGCTTCCGTGACCACCGACGAGCTGATCGCAAAAGGAATCACGGTCTATATCGGCCATAGAGCGGAAAACACCGAAGGCGCCGACTGCATCATTCGGACGGCCGCCGCACGGAACGACAACCCGGAAATTGCCGCGGCGCGTGCAAAAGGGATCCCGGTCTTTGAACGTGCGGAAGCCTGGGGCGTCATTATGCAGGAATATGCCAACGCGATTTGCATTGCGGGAACCCACGGAAAGACCACGACCACCGGAATGGTCACCCACATCTTTATGGAAGCGGGCCGCGACCCCACCGTGATGATCGGCGGCTACCTGCCGCTTCTGGGCGCGGGACACCGGGTTGGCAAGGGAGACACGATCATTGCGGAAAGCTGCGAATACTGCAATTCCTTCCACAATTTCTTCCCGACCGTTGCAGTGATCAACAACATTGAAGAGGACCATCTTGATTTCTTCAAGGATCTGCGCGACATTCAGAAGTCCTTCCGTCATTTTGCGATGCAGATCCCTGCAAGCGGAAAGCTCATTGCCAACGGCGACGATGAAAACACCCGGGAAGCGCTCGCAGGGCTTCCCTATCTGAGCTTCGGCTTCGGAGAACACAACGACGTTCATCCGGTCAACATCTCCGAAGACTGGAGATGCTTCGACGTCGTCTGCGGATCGAAGCCCTATTGCCGCGTCGAGCTGGGCGTCTACGGGAAGTTCAATGCCTGCAACGCCCTCGGGGCCTGCGCCGTGGCCTGGTACATGGGAATCGACGGTGAAACCGCCGCCCGGGGACTTGCCAGCTTCCACGGAGCCGGCAGACGGCTGGAATTCAAGGGAACCTGCAACGGCGCAGACGTCTACGACGACTACGCCCACCATCCCCATGAGCTGAAGGCCATGCTGGAGGCAGTCCGGACCAGACACTATCAGCGCATCGTGCTCGCCTTCCAGCCCCACACCTACAGCCGCACCAAGGCTCTGTTCCGGCAGTTCGTCGAGGTGCTGAAGATCCCGGATCTGGTCGTGTTTGCGGAGATCTACGCGGCGCGGGAACAGAACACGATCGGCATCCATTCAAGCGATCTGGCTGCGGAGGTCCCGGGCTCCGTCTGCTTCGAGACGCTGCCGGAGGTTTCGGATTATCTGCGCTCCATTGCCCGGCCGGGCGATATCATCCTGACAGTCGGAGCCGGAGATATTTACAAGGCCGGCGAAGCAATCTGCGAATCACGGGATTTGTAAAATTATTGTATCCAGCGGTGTTTTGCTGTGGCAAAACACCGCTTTTTTTCACTTTCGGGCTTGACAATTGTGTTATAATAATCGAAGACAATCAGAGAAAAAGGAGCTTATATGATGACAAAGATTGATATTTTTTCCGGTTTTCTCGGCGCCGGTAAGACGACTCTGATCAAGAAGCTGATCGCTGAATCCTATCAGGGCGAAAAGATCGTCCTGATCGAAAACGAGTTCGGTGAAATCGGGATCGACGGCGGCTTCCTGAAGGAGGCCGGCATTGAGATCACCGAGATGAACTCCGGCTGCATCTGCTGCACCCTGGTGGGCGATTTCGGCACTGCCCTCAAGAAGGTGCTCTCCGAGTACCACCCGGACCGCATTCTGATCGAGCCCTCCGGCGTCGGAAAGCTCAGCGACGTGATGGTCGCGGTGGAGAAGGCCGTCAAGGGTGAGGCAGAGCTCGGCGCGACCGTCGCCGTGGCGGACGCCTCCAAGGTCAAGCTCTATATGAAGAACTTCGGCGAGTTCTACAACAATCAGATTGAGACCGCAAACTGCATCATCCTGAGCCGGACCCAGCTGGTCAAGGAAGAGAAGCTGAAGGCCGCAGTGAAGCTGATCCGTTCGCACAACGAACGCGCGACCCTTGTCACGACCCCCTGGGACGAGCTCAGCGGCGCGCAGCTGCGCGAAGCAATGGACGCCAATCCTACGCTGGACGATATGATGGCGGAGCTGGTGGCCGCCCACGAAGCAGAAGAAAAGGAGCACGAGGCGGAGCATCACCATCATCACGACCACGGTGAAAACGAGCACGAGCACCATCACCATGATCATGATGAACACGAGCACGAGCATCATGACCACGATGAACATGAGCACGAGCATCATGACCACGATGAACATGAGCACCATCATGACCACGATGAGCATGAGCACCATCATCACCATCACGCCGACGACGTCTTCACGAGCTGGGGTCGCGAGACCACGAAGCAGTTCACCGAAGAAGAGCTGCGCAGCAGTCTGAAGGCGCTGGACAATGCGCTGGAGTTTGGCATCATCCTGCGGGCAAAGGGCATTGTTCCCGCCGCAGACGGACGCTGGCTGCACTTCGACTACGTCCCCGGCGAGCTCGACGTCCGCTACGGTCCGGCTGACGTGATCGGCAAGCTCTGCGTGATCGGCTCGAAGATCGACGAACAGGCGATCGCCGAGTGCTTCGGCGTCTGAGGCAGGAGGCGCACATGCCGATCCCGGTCTATTCCTTTACCGGCTTTCTGGACGCCGGCAAGACGAAATTCATTCAGGAAACACTGGAAGATCCCCGCTTCAACAGCGGAGAACGGACGCTGGTTCTGATCTGCGAAGAGGGAGAAGAGGAATACGATCTTTCCACTTATCCGCACAAGGCAGTCTATCTTGAGGTCATTGACGAGGAGAGCGTCACGACGGAGGAGCTGCAGGCCCTGCAGATGAAGCACCATGCCCAGCGCGTCATTCTGGAGCTGAACGGGATGCAGATGATTGTCCCCTTCTACCAGAAGATGCCCCAGGACTGGCAGCTGGCCCAGGAGGTCATGTTTGCCGACGCGACGACGATTCTGAGCTACAACCAGAACATGCGCTCACTGGTGGTGGACAAGCTCTCCGGCGCGGAGATGGTCGTCTACAACCGGATGACGAAAGCCACCGACAAGATGCCGCTGCACAAGCTGGCAAGGGCACTGAACCGCCGGATCGATATTGTCTACGACTATCCGGACGGAACGACGGAATTTGACGACATCCCCGATCCCCTTCCCTTCGATCTGAACGCGCCGGTTGTGGAAATTCAGGACGACGACTACGCCCTGTTCTACCGCGACATCACCGAGGAGCCGAAAAAGTATGACGGCAAGACCGTCCGCTTCAAGGGCCAGGTCGCGCGGCTGAAGAACGACAAGCCCGGCGTCTTCGCCCCCGGGCGCTTCGTGATGACCTGCTGCGAGGCGGACATCAGCTTCATGGGACTGCCCTGCAAATATCCCGACTGCAAAAAGCTGGAAATGCGGTCCTGGGTCACGGTGCAGGCCAGAGTTGAGGTCAAGCGCCATCCGCTGTTCAAGGGCGTCGGCCCGATTCTGACCGCCACAGAGGTCTTGCCCGCAGAAGCCCCAGCGCAGGAAGTCGCAACCTTCTGATACTAGGCTCCCATTAAAACCTTTCGTTTTTAATAGGAGCGCACCGTGCTTCGC
>CAMOLY010000116.1 GCA_946619065.1 uncultured Clostridia bacterium
TGGAATGGCGCAAGTGGAACACCTTTGACCGGGCGCTGACGCCGCTGACCGAGGGGGTCATCCCCACCGGCCAGAAATTCGGCCAGTCCGCGGTGGCGGTCTCCGTCCGCCAGTACGGCGACTACGCCGCGATTTCCGACCGCCTGAACCTCCACGCGGTGGACAACGTGATCCTCGGCGCCGCCGAGGAGATGGGCGCTGCCGGCGGCGAGACCGCCGACACCCTGGTCCGCAACGAGCTGTGCACCGGCACCTCCGTCCTCTACGCCGACACCGTGGACGCCAACGGCGTGCCCGTCTCCACCCCGGTCTCCCGCTATGCGCTCTCTGCCGACAACAACCGCCTGACCCCCGACGTGGTGAACAAGGCCTACACCTTCCTCAAGAAGCAGAAGGCCCCGTACTTCGACGGCAACAAGTACGTGGCCGTCATCCATCCCTCGGTCAGCTACGACCTGCGCTCCCACCCCGACTGGCTGGAGGCCCACAAGTACGCTGCGACCCGCGAGATCTTCGAGGGCGAGATCGGCGAGCTGCACGGCGTCCGCTTCGTGGAGTCCACCGAGGCCCCGATCTTCAACGGCGGCAGCCTCTACACCGACGAACAGGCCTGGCTGACCGTGAGCGCCTACGCTTCCAACGACAGCACCGCCGCCGCACAGTTCGGCCAGACCTCCGCCTGGAAGGTCACGCTCAAGGAGAGCCTGACCGCCGAGCAGGCCGAGGCTCTGGTGGGCCGCAGGGTCCAGTTCCGCGACGCCTCCGCGCACGATCTGGCCGGCTCCGGCGAGATCGTCGGCGCAACGGCAGCCGGCGGCCTGGTCTGGCTGGCTGCGGAGCCCCCCGTCGTCCTCTCCGGCGCGTCCGGCAGCGAGGACACCCTGCTGCCTGGCGAGGGCGGCAACGCCGAAAACGGCCCCTGCGCGGTCTACGGCACCCTCTTCTTCGGCAAGGACGCCTTCGGCGTCGTGGATCCCGAGGGCATGGGCATGGAGATGATCATCAAGGACGCCTCCCAGATCGGCGGCCCGCTGAACCAGTTCAGCACCGTCGGCTACAAGTTCGAGAGCGCCGCGAAGATCCTCTACCCCAACCGCATGGTCCGCGTCGAGTCCTGCTCGGCCTATTCTGCCGTGGACGAGGCAAACTGAGCCCCGCCCCCGGGCGGCTCCCCCTCGGGGGAGCTGCCCGGCGGGGAAGAATGAAAAAATGAAAAAATGAAAAAATGAAAAAATTTCGGTGTCCCTTCGGGACGATTGAAATTCATTTTCCATATCGGAGATATGGAAAATACCACAACAATTTCATATTTTCATAGTTTCATAGTTTCATTTAAATATAGATCGGTGTCCCTTCGGGACGATTGAAATTCATTTTCCATATCGGAGATATGGAAAATACCACAATTCTTTCATTTTTTCATTTTTTCATAGTTTCATTTAAATATAGATCGGTGTCCCTTCGGGACGAATTGAAATCATTTTCCATATCGGAGATATGGAAAATACCACAATTCTTTCATTTTTTCATTTTTTCATAGTTTCATTAAAATATAGAAAGGAGCACCTGAAATGAACTACCCCTACCTCCGTCCCCGGGCGAAAAAGACCTACCGGATCGGCCGGTTTCTCGGCTACGACCGCCGGGAGGACGCGCCGGCCGGGTGCTTCCGGGAGATGGAAAACGGCTCGGCGGCGGACGCCCCGCTGCTGCGGGTCCGGCCCCGCCGGACGCAGGTGTCTGCGCTGGACGGCAACCCCACCGGGGCGGTGCTGACCATCGCGGGGGAGGACGCCCCGGTGGTGCTGGACATGAGCGGCGCCCTGTGGTGCGGCGGCCATGCCCTGCCGCGTCTGCTGGCGGGCAGCCTTGGGCTGGAGGTGATCGAGACGGAGCCGGCGCTGCAGGTGACGATTCTCGACGAGGCGGCCGTTGGGGCGGCCTGCCCCTTCAACGGCGACTTTGATTTTCTCTACGATCGCGACCACAATCAGCTGGTGCGGGCGGACGGCGCCTACCGCTTTTCGGGCGACGCCCTCGTGACCGAACCCCAGATGGACCACGGCGACCGCATCCGGATCCACGTGTCCTATCTGCTGCGCAATCAGGATATCCGCTCGCTGGTTTTCCTGGGCGGCTGGGTCTGCATCTTCCCGGACGGCCTGTACGCGAATACGGTCCGCCTCCGCAGCGGCGTCGGCATGCGGCGGAATGTGGACTACGGCGAGATTGCCGTGAAGACCGCCATTTCCGGCAAGACGCTGGTGCTGGAGCCCTGCGGGGCGGACGGGACCCTGCGGAACGTCACCTGGTCCGACACCGCCCCGGCGGGGGGCTTCTGGGTGGACACCTCCGAGGAAAGCCGGACGGTCCGCTGCTGGTCCCAGAGCGAGGGCCTCTGGCGGGCCGCGCAGAGCTACGTCCGGTGCTCCGTCCCCGGGATCGCGGCGGGCCTGTCCGACGGAGACGGGGTCAAAATGGTCTCCCGGATGCCGCCCGACGCGGTAGGCGCCGACGAGGCGGAGGACCTGATCAGGGGCAGCGCCGTCCTTCCGTCAGTCTTCCATGACCCGGGCGGCAGCGGCCGCGCCGAGGGCACCAACGACTATGTGGTCCTGCCGGGCATGGTCTCGGGCCGCGTGGAGATTCAGATGCGCGGCCAGAGCTTCCTGGAGCTGAGCCGAAGCCTGCCCAGGATGGACTTTGTGGTCTCCTGCCAGAACCGGCTCTGGGGCTGCCGCTGCGACGGGGAGACGAACGAGCTCTACGGCAGCAAGCTGGGCGACTTCCGGAACTGGGACGTGTTCGAGGGCCTGTCCACGGACTCCTACCGCGTCAGCCGCGGCAGCGGCGGACCCTTTACCGGCGCGGCGGTGCTGGGGGGCTGTCCGCTCTTCTTCCGGGAGGACAGGCTGGAAAAAATCTACCCCTCGGCCGGCGGCGACCACGGCGTGGTCACGGTCAGTCTCAGCGGCATTGCCCCCGGCAGCAGCCGCAGCGCGGTGGTGATCCGGGATCAGCTCTACTACCGCTCCCGCGACGGGATCTGCCGCTACAGCGGGACCCTCCCGGTCCGTGTCTCCGACGCCCTCAAGGGAGAGTTCATCGGCCGCACGTCAGCCGGGGCCCTGGGCGATGCCTATTATGCCACCATTGAGGACAGGCGGGGCATGCCGCGCATTTTCGTCTACCACACCGACACCGGCCTCTGGCAGCGGGAGGACGAACAGAACCTGGCCCAGTGCCTGCAGCTGGCGGGGAAGCTGTACTATACCGAGTTCGGCGGCGGCCCCCTGTACTGCATCGGCGGGGCGTCGGACAGCGACGGCGTGAGCTGGTCGGTGGAGACCGGACCTCTGGGACCGACCCTCTGCACGAAGCGGTATCTCTCGCACCTGCGGCTGGAGGGACGGCTGGAGCCGGGATCGGAGCTGCGGGTCTATCTGAGCTATGACGGCGGCCCCTGGGAGCGGGCGGGGAGCTTCCGCGCCAACCGCCGCCGGGCCGAGCTCTTCCCGGTCTGCCCCCTCCGCTGCGGCGAGGTCCGCCTCCGTCTGGAGGGCACCGGCGGCATGGAGCTGCAGGCAATCAGCTGGCAGCT
>CAMOLY010000117.1 GCA_946619065.1 uncultured Clostridia bacterium
GGCCCGTATTTTTGTTCGTGTGGTTGTTTGATTGGGTTCAGATCTGGCGACGGACCCGCAGAGCGGGTCCTAGTCCCCTGCGGGGATTCAAATCCAGTCACTCGGACCAAAATACGGGCTGTCCCTTATGGGACGGCCCGTATTTTTGTTCGTGTGGTTGTTTGATTGGGTTCAGATCTGGCGACGGACATGCGGAGCAGGTCCTAGTCCCCTGCGGGGATTCAAATCCAGTCACTCGCACCAAGAGGCCCGGGCCCCTTTGCGGGGCCCGGGCCTCTTGGTGTCGATGGTGCCAATCTCGCGCCGGTCGGCCGCAGGCCGGTTCCGGCGACGGCGGCGCAGCCGCCCAGTCCCCGCAGGGGATTCGAGTCCGGCCAACACGTCAGAAGAACTCAGCTCCGTTTCGTTTCCGCGGTTTGCGTAAGAGCCGCGGAAACTGCACATCCGCTGAATCCTTCTTCCTTTCCAAACCGGAGGACTCACGGGGGGCTCCGATTTGGTCTGTGGGGAGAAAATGACAGATACGTTATGAACAATCGCACCATACGGCAAAGAGCCCGCCTTTTGGCGGGCTCTTTGCCGTATTACAGCATAATTGTTTGAAGTTCCCGGTCGAGTACAATGACGGGCGGTCCGCTCTCCGGCCAGGCACGGAGGCTCCGGGAAAACATCTGTTGGAGCTGTTCCCCGTTTCCCGCCGGAAACGGCAGATGATACACGACGATCGTCTCCGCCGGCAGCGTGCCGTGAAAGAAACGCCTGCGCTGAAGATCGCTGAAGAACAGGGGGTTGACAAAGGCGGCCCGCAGCGGCTCTTCCCCAAGAAAAGAAAACGTCTCCCGGGTATAGTCTGCATCCGATGTAAACAAGAGCCTTTTTCCCCCGCAGGCGATCAGATAGCAAAAGTGCAGGACGTAGTGGTACTTCTCGTCCAGGTGCAGGGTCCGGAACGCAGAAACCTGCACCTCGTCCGAGAGAGTAAAAACGGTTTTCACGATCTGGCCGGACAAAACAGAACAAGGAGTTCCGGTCTCTCTCACAAAATCAAAAAAGCCCTGCCGCTCCAATCGCTCCGACACGGGGAGCATCAGCCCCTTCACCGTGTGACGACGGAGAAAAGTCCGGGTCATGTCCTCGGAGAAATGGTCCTCGTGCAGGTGCGTAAACAGCACGTAATCCACTTCGTCAAAAGGCGGGAGATCGGACATGAGCCTTTCCCTCGTCTCCGGCGACAGCCCGCAGCCGGAAGTATCTGCAAAGAGCGCGTCAATCAGAATGGACGTATTCCGGACCCGCAGCAGAACGCCGGCGTTTGCCGCAAGGGTGACCTGTATCGGCGGCTCCATAGGCTTTCAGGCTCCTCTCTCTCCGTTCTGTGTTCCGAGCATCTCCCACTTTCCTTCAGGCCTTCACATACACGGTCAGTCCGGCGATCACGATCATGATCTGATCCCCTTCCCCGAACTCATCCCGGTGGATTCCGTTGAGCATCATGCCGCCCTGCACGACCTCCACGTCCACATTGTCGGTGATCAGCAGCTTCTTCAGCGGCTCCGGGTCAATACTGTCCGGATTCGGCGCGCCGATCTTCATGCTGACGCGGATCTCAGACCGCAGATCCTTGACCCCCAGCGTCTCCACCAGGCCGCACATGCAGCAGTGGGACACGGCGTCCCTGACCGCGCGCGCAGCGGCCTCCATGCCATCCATCCCGTGCAGATCGGCTCCATAGCCGATTTCAACAAGATATCTTTTCCACATGTTGAGCGCCTCCTTTTGTTTTGTCGGAACGGTCTCTGCAGCGGCTTAGGGGCTCAGTTCTCCCGCCGAGACCTTTTCGTGGATGATCTGCGCGATGCCGACTTCCTCATTGGTGGGAAGCACCAGAACCTCCGCAGGCGAATCCGATGTTGAAATCCTGCCCTCTCCGCGAACAGCCAGATTGGCTTCCCGGTCAAACTTCACACCGAGGCAGGAAAGGCGCGAGCAGATTTTTTCACGGACGAGCACGGAGTTTTCCCCGATGCCGCCGGTAAAAACCAGATAGTCCATGCCGCCAAGCTCCGCGTAAAACGCGCCGATGTATTTCACCACCGAATCGCAGAAAGCGTCAATGGCAAGGGCGGCCCGCTCATTGCCGTTCTCGGCGGCATCCTGAATATCCCGCAAATCGTTGCTGACGCCGGAGATACCCAGAAGCCCGCCCTTTTTGCCGATTCCCTCCATGATCTGGTCCATGGTCAGCCCCTGGGTCAGCAGGAAGGGGATCACACAGGCGTCCATGTCCCCGGCCCGGTTGGCGTGGGGGATGCCGGTCTGCAGGGAAAAGCCGAAGGAGGTGTCCACGGACTTTCCGTCTTCTATGGCGCAGATGGACCCGCTGCCGCCCATGTGGCAGGAGATCAGCCGGAAGTGTTCGCCCGCGCGCTTTCGGATCTGACGGGCAATATAGCCGTGAGACGCGCCGTGGTAGCCCAGCCGGCAGATGCCGTACTGTTCGTACCACTCATAGGGCAGGGCGTAGATCCGGCGGGACAGCGGAATGGTCGTGTGAAACGCCGTTTCAAAGCAGCCCACCATCAGCTTGTCCGGAAGCAGGGAGCGGAACACGCGGATCGCCTCAATATAGGGCGGATTGTGCGCCGGCGCCACAGTGACATAAGCCTCCATGGCGGCGAGGACCTCGTCTGTCAGCTCGTGCACGCCGTAGTAGCCTTTCGCCAGCACGGTCTTGAAGCCGATGGCTTCCAGCTCGTCCATGCTTTTGAGCGCGCCGGACTTTTCGCCCAGCAGATAGCGCAGAAACAGCCGGATCCCGTCCGCATAGCCGGGAACGGAGAGTCCCTCCAGCTTTTCCGAAAAGCCGTTTTGGTTGTTTCGATAGGTAAAGATCGCGTCATTGCGGCCGACGCGCTCGGTTTTTGCTTCCACCAGAATGTCCGTGCACGGCATGTCAAAGAGCTTGTATTTCAGGGACGTGCTGCCCACATTGCACACCAGAATTAACATGAAGTCCCTCCCCTTCTACCGCGCCGCGGCCAGCGCGAAGACCCGGCGGATGCCCTCAATGGGGTAATCCACGAAGCGTCCGTCGGCGATCATGGCGGTGACCTCATCCAGACTGAACCAGCGCGCGTCGGCCACCTCGTCCTCCTGCAGGGTGAGCGCCGCGGGGTCCGCCTCCGCCCGGGCCAGGAAGTAATCGTCCAGCACATACGAGAAGGGCTCGGTAAACACGAAGCGCAGATCCTCCGGCTTCAGCGTAAGGCCCATCTCCTCCTCCAGCTCCCGCAGCGCGGAGATTTCGGGGGCCTCCCCGCTCAGGACAAAGCCCCCGGCGGTCAGATCCCAGCGGCCGCCGTAGTGGCCCTTGGCCGTGGATCGCAGCTGACAGAGCAACTCATTCTTTCCGTTGAGCACGCACACATGGGCGACCAGCAGGCGATCGTCCCCGGTGATGGGATCGCCCCGGCGCACACTGCGTCCGGTGCGCTCGTGTTGTGGGGTATAGATGTCGAGGATTTCGCCCTCGGCGTTTTTGTCGCGGATCTCATCCATGCCGATCTCTCCTTTTTCGCCGCAGGGAGCTTCCGAAA
>CAMOLY010000118.1 GCA_946619065.1 uncultured Clostridia bacterium
CCGTCGCAGACGCCGGCGCAGAGGGCGATCACGTTCTTCATGGCCGCGCCGAGCTCCACGCCCACCGGGTCAGAGGAGGTGTAGACCCGGAAGCGCTCGTTCATAAATACCTCCTGCACGATCTCAGCCAGAAGCTGATCCTCGCAGGCGGCGACGACGCCGGTAGGCACCTGGCGGCTGACCTCCTCCGCGTGGGAGGGGCCGGACAGGACCACGACCTTCTTTCCGGTGATTTCATGTACGATCTCCGACATCCGTTTTCCGGTGTCGGCCTCAATGCCCTTGGTGGCGGAAACCATTACCGCGTCCGGCCGAAGATGCGGCTTGATTTTTTCCACGGTGGAGCGCACCGCGAACGAAGGCGGCACCACCACGACCAGACTGGCCTTCGAGACGGCAGCAGGATCGCTGGTATAGTGCAGATCCGCGGGGAGCCGGACGCCGGGCAGAAACGGGTTTTCCAGCGTGGCGGCCAGATTGTCGCTCTCCTCCTTGGAGTAGGAGATCAGCGTGACCTCATGGCGGTTCCAATGAAGCAGCATCGAGATGGCTGTGCCCCATCCGCCGCTGCCGACAACTGCGATTTCCATGGCAATTCAGATTCCTTTCCGGATGTCGATCCAGTTACTGGTTGACTTGTTTTTCGGACGCCTGCTCCGGCGCCTGGGGTGCGGCAACTGCAGGTTTTCTGCGGAAGCTGAACTTCCGTTCTTTTCCGTGGATCAGGCGCTTGATATTCTCATGGTGCATCCCGATTGCCAGCGCTGCCAGACAGACGGACAGGATCACCAGCATCGGCGTGCGGTAGAAGCGCCACCAGAACAGGAAGGGATAGGCGACGCAGCTGAGAATGGAGCCCAGCGAGACGAAGCGGGTCAGCACCACGACGACGATGAAGATGGCCAGCAGAATCAGGATAATCTGCCAGCCCATGAAGGCCGCCACGGTGGCGCAGGTCAGGATCCCCTTGCCGCCCCGGAAGCCGAAGTAGATGGGGAAGATGTGGCCGATGACCGAGAAGCCGCCGCAGAACATCTGCCCCTCTTCGATCCAGGCAGGATCATAGGCGCCCAGGATCCAGCCGCCGATGAAGCAGGCGAGCACAGTCTTGGCAATGTCGATGAACAGAACCAGGAAGGTGTCCATCCCGCCGTAGTTGCGGTAGAAGTTGGTCAGGCCGGCGTTTCCGCTGCCCTTGGTGCGGATATCCTCCTTGCGCAGCCAGCGCGAGATCAGGATCGCGCCGTTGAAGCCTCCCAGCAGATAGCCCGCTGCCGCGCAGGCTAGAAACAGAAGAACGATCATTCCTCCTGCTCTCCTTTCTGCCGGATTGTGATCCGCACCGGTGTGCCCTCCAGACCGAAGACCTCCCGGATCTGGTTCTCCAGATAACGCTGATAGGAAAAATGGAACAGCCGGGAATCGTTGCAGAAGATGACGAAGTGGGGCGGCTTGACGCCGGTCTGCGTCATATAGTAGATCTTCAGCCGGCGGCCCTTGTCAGAGGGCGGCTGGACGCGAGCGGTGGCGTCGGCCAGGACGTTGTTGAGCATGCCGGTGGTGACCCGCAGGGCGCTCTGCTCATTGACATAGTTGATCAGCTCAAACAGCCGGTCCACACGCTGACCGGTCTTGGCCGAGAGGAAGAGGATCGGCGCGTAGGTCATGTAGCTCAGATCCCGGCGGATCTCCGCTGTCTTCTGGTCCATCGTGTGGGTGTCCTTGTCCACCAGATCCCACTTGTTGACCACGATGATGCTGGCCTTGCCGGCCTCATGGGCCAGCCCGGCAATCTTGGTGTCCTGTTCGGTGACGCCGTCGTTGGCGTCGATCAGGATCAGACAGACGTCCGCCCGGTCAATCGCCTGGATCGAGCGCATATTGCTGTATTTTTCAATCGCGTCGTCCACCTTGGACCTGCGCCGCATGCCTGCGGTGTCAATGAAGCAGTATTTGCCGTGCTCGTTTTCGAAATCCGAGTCGATGGCGTCTCTGGTGGTCCCGGCCACGTCCGATACGATCGTGCGCTCGGTACCGAGGATCCGGTTGAGCAGACTGGACTTTCCCACGTTGGGCTTGCCGACGATGGCGACCTTGACGGTGTCGTCTTCCGGATCGGCAAGCGCGTCGTCCGGGATATGGGCGGCGCAGAAGTCCAGCAAATCGCCGGTTCCGAAGCCGTGGATCGCCGAAACCTCCACCGGATCGCCGAGACCCAGGTCGTAGAATTCATAGATGTCGGGGTTGACCGGTCCCACCGTGTCGCACTTGTTGACGGCGACAATGGCGGGCTTTTTGCTGCGCTTGACCAGATTTGCGACCTCCAGATCCGAGGCCGTGACGCCCACCTTGACATCCGTCACCAGAATCACGGCGTCGGCCGTCTCAATCGCAATCTCTGCCTGCCTGCGCATGAAGCGGAGCATATCGTCGCTGTTGGTGGGTTCGATGCCGCCGGTGTCGATCAGCTCGAAGGTCTTTCCGTTCCACTCGCAGGTGCCGTAGATCCGGTCGCGGGTAACGCCCGGCGTGTCCTCGACGATTGCGGTCCGGCAGCCGGTCAGTTTATTGAAGAGCATGGACTTGCCCACGTTGGGCCGGCCCACGATGGCAACATAGTGTTTCATCATGCGATCCCTCCTTCGGGAAGCGGCTTGCGGTTTCCTGCCGCGGGAAAACGACCGGATCCGGAACCGATACATCTTCATTATGCCATAGAAATCCCCGGTTTTCAATCGAAATTTGAAAACAAATTGTGAATAATCAGAAAAAGAAAAGAGGAAAGGCGCTGACGCCCTTCCTCTCAACTTCTCAATTTCAGGATTACTCCTCAGGAACTTCGATAACCTGGCGGCCATTGTAATAACCGCAAGCCTTGCAGGCTCTGTGGGGCAGACGGGGCTCGCCGCAGTGCGGGCAAGCGACCACGCCGGGAACGGACAGCTTCCAGTGAGAGCTGCGTCTCTTGTCGCGTCTTGCCTTGGAAACCTTTCTCTTCGGGACAGCCATGGTGACACCTCCTCGGTCTTACTGCCTGACGGCAATCTTTTATGATTCCTTCTTCAAAAGCTGTTTGAGCACAGCCAGTCTCGGATCGGCGTCCGGCTTGCAGTCGCACGGGCCGTCATTCCAATTTTTCCCACAACGGGGACAGAGACCTTTGCAGTCCTCTTTGCAGAGGAATTTGCTCTCCATGCTCAAAACGAACGTCGTGGTAACGATGTCGTCGAGATCGGCGCAATCATTCTCAAGCGGGAACAGCCAGGGGTCTTCTTCGCCGTCGGTCCCGATTTCATGCTCGGTCAAAACGGCGTGCAGGGGATACTCCACGGTCCGGACCACATCGCTTGCGCAGCGGTCGCAGACGCCGTGGAGGGTGGTTTTGACCGTACCGGACAGGACCATTACGTCCGCAGTATTGCGGACCTCGCCGACCGCGGTCACAGGCTCCGTCACAGGGCGGCACCCGCCGAATGCAAAGGTATGAAGATCAAGATCGACTCGAAAAGGCATCGTGCCGCCCGGCTTGTTTTTCAAAGGCGATACGTTCAGCAGCATCTCTCTCTCCCAATCCCATA
>CAMOLY010000119.1 GCA_946619065.1 uncultured Clostridia bacterium
CGCAATTTGACGTCGCCTTCAGTCGTTCGGCTGAGGAAAGCCGATAACCAGAATCCGAATTTATCGAGCCGTTTCCGTGATCAGTATATTAAAACGCTTGGAAAACATCGGCGGAATATTGTGCGCCGCTTTTTCCCATATTTCATATCTGCAGTTATTGTTTTTTTCTGCCATTTCTTTTACACTGTTCAGCACGCTTTGCTGTTCTTTTGCGCCTGCCAGAGCTATAACAGGAAAGTCAACGTTTTCAAATCCTCGAACGCCGTCAAAGGTGATGCCATTATCGACTGAGTTCCTGATCGTTTCAACCTTAACTTCCTGCATTTGCCTGACAAACTCTTTTCTTTGCGCTGACGGCAAACCGTTCATCATGCCGATGATGTTGCAAAGCCATTTTTTCTTCAAAGAATAAAACTGCTTTTCGTTCATACGCAGAACTTCCGATAATTCGGGTTGTTCTTTATTCAACCACGGACTCACTATAATCGCCGCGTAGAATAGATCAGGGTATTCTGATATCAGTTTGAATGCGAGCTGCGCCCCCAGCGAGAACCCGATCAAAAGTACTTTACTGTCAATAGACCGAATATAACCGGCAAGTTCCCGGATGCAAATATCGGTGTCAAACACCCTTCCGGCTTCCTTACCAAAGCCCATAATATGTGGAACAATAATGTGATATTTCTCCGCAAGGGAATACTGTCTCCCGAAACAATGAACAAAATTAGCTCCGTGAAGCATAACGATCACGCTTTTGTTATCTTTTCCGTATTCTTCAACGTACACGGCACATCACCTCCACAAATCCCGATTTGTCAGTCTGTTTCTTTCTTCACATATGTAATCTGGATATCGTAGCCCAGCTTCTCAAGCATCTCGACGAATACCTTGTTTACGATGCTGTGCCGCTTGTTTAAGTTCTCGTCATCAATACCACCGTCTCCACATGGAAGGTCCGGGGGAAGAGGTCGAAGGCTTCGGCGTGGGTGAGGGTGTAGCCGCGCTGGGACAGGAGCTTCACGTCCCGGGCCAGGGTGGCCGGGTCGCAGGAGACGTAGACGATGCGGTCCGGGGCCATCTGCACCATGGCGTCGATGACCTCCGGCGCCAGACCCTTCCGGGGCGGGTCCACCACGATCACCTCGGGGGGAGGAAAGTGACAGGTGACAGGTGACAAGGGACAGTTCATTTCATTTCTTGTTTCCTGTTTCCTGTTGCCTGTTGCCTCGCATTTCCCGTCCCCTGCTGCCTGCTGCCCGCTGCCTGCCGCCTCGTCAGGACAGGCAGGGCCGATGTGGGCATCGGCCCCTACGGCTGCGTCCTCGGAGACGCTCAGTTGTCGGGACGCCCCCTCATCCGTCACGGCTTCGCCGTGACACCTTCCCCCAAGGGGGAAGGCTTTTGCGGCGAAGCGTTTTGCGGCTTCGCCCGCGTCAGCGCAGAAGAACTCCGTATTCGTGACGCCGTTGCGGGCGGCGTTTTCTTTCGCGTCGGCGATGGCTTCCGGGACCACCTCGACGCCGACGGCGCGGCCGGCTTTGCGGGACAGGGCCAGGGTGATGGTGCCGGTGCCGCAGTAGAGGTCCAGGACGGTTTCCGTCCCGTGGAGATCCGCCAGCTCCACGGCCTTTTCGTAGAGGCGCTGGGCCTGGTCGTGGTTGACCTGATAGAAAGACCGGGGGGAGAGGCGGAAAGTAAAGCCGCAGAGCTCGTCTTCGATCCAGTCCTGCCCCCAGAGTGTGCGGAACTCGCTTCCCAGGACCACGTTGGTAGGCTTTGTGTTAACCGAGAGGATCACCGAGGCCAGGCCGGGGATCTCCCGGCAGAGGGCGTGAACCAGCCGATTTTCCCGGGGAAGCCGGTCCCCATTGGCTACGATGCAGACCATGAGCTGACCGGAGACGCTTCCTTTTCGAACGTAAATATGCCGCAGCAGGCCCTCACCCGTAGTCTCGTCATAGACGGGGACCCGATCCTCTTCGGCCCAGCGCATCACCACGTCCTTTACCCGGTCAAAGAGCTCCGGCAGGATGGCGCAGCGTTTGATCGGCACGACCTCGTGAGTCCGATTTTTATAAAAGCCCGCGATTGGTTTCCCGTTTTTCAAACCGATGGGGTACTGGGCCTTGTTCCGATAAGCGTAAACCGCCTCGGGAACGGCCGCACACCGTAGGGAAGCATCCCCAGATGCCTCCGCTGCCGGTGCGGCAGCGTCATTGCCTGCGGCAATGACAGGAGCGATCAGGGGATCGCTCCCTACGGCGGGATCCGTCGTCTCTCCTGTTGCCTGCTGCCCAAGCGGCCCAAAGGCGTCGCTTGTCGCTCCCGGTGCAGCCGTCCGCGACGTACAGCGAGAGCCCACCGGGCTCTCGGCGCTATACGCGCTTGTGCCTGTTGCCTCGTCGAGCGGGCAGATTGCCCGCGCTACAGCCCCTGATCTCTGATCTCTGATCCCTGATCCCTCATTTTGCAGCTTGCATTTTGCATTTTGCATTCCGCTCCCGTCGGCGCCGGTGATGGGAACGGTCCAATCATCGGACGTCCCCTCATCCGCCCCCTGCGGGGGCACCTTCCCCCCAGGGGGAAGGCCTTTGACCCCGCCAAGGCGGCGTAGGGCGTCGGTGACTTTCTGCGCCTTGAAGTTCAGCTCCTCGGCGTAGTCCATGTGGTGAAGCTGACAGCCGCCGCAGAGCTTGGCCTCGGGACAGGCCCGGGAGATCCGATGGGGCGAGCGGATCAGGATCCGTTCGATCTTTCCGTGAGCGCTGTTGCGGCTGACGTGCGTGACCTTTACGTCGCAGAGCTCCCCGCGGATGGCGTTTGGCACGAAGACCGCGCAGCCCTCGATGCGGCAGACGCCCATCCCTTCCGAGGAGTAGCCCGTGATCTCCACCCGTTCAATTTGACCGATCTTCAGCATACAAATGACCCTCCAGAACCGAATTGTTTCACGTGAAACAATTGTGAGGACTTTTCCTTACTATAGCATAAAATCAGGCGTTCGTAAAGCTTCCGGAGGGCATTATTTCGGAAATACACGTCGGTCCCCTCCCTGCGCGGCAGGAAGAGGACCGACGTTCGTATTGGGCAGAACGTGCCCCGCGGGGGCGGACCGGCGGATTTCCGGCGCTTGGATCTCAGACCGGAGATCAGTCCAGGTCGCCGTTGTGGACCACGACCTGCGGGAAGGGGATCTCGAAGCCGTTGTCGTCCAGCAGGAGCTTGACGTCGCGGTTCAGGGCGCGCTTGGCCTGGAAGAACTTCTCCTCCTTGGCCTTCACGTTGAACTTCAGGTTGACGCCGCTGTCGGCCAGCTCATCCACGCCCATGTACTTGATGTCGCTGAGATAGAGGTCGGGGTGGTTGTTCTTGGTGCCGGGGAGCTTGTCCAGCATGAGCTGTTCCAGCTTCCGCAGATCGGTGTCGTAGGAGACGGCGCAGACGATGATGGCCAGGGAGGTGTTGCGGGAGCGGTTCTGGAAGTTGCGGATGTCGGAGTTGTTGACGATCTTCAGGTTGCCGCCGTCGTCCTCGATGACCGTGGTGCGGACGCCGATGCTGC
>CAMOLY010000120.1 GCA_946619065.1 uncultured Clostridia bacterium
ATTGCCGGAAACGAGACAAAAAAACCGGATTCCGAAGATCAGAATCCGGTTTTTTTCACCACTGCGTACATCAGACAGTCAAAGTCTGGCGGGGAGGGGGTGAGGCCCTTCTCCAGGAGGGTCAGGCCGCTTTCCGAAAGCTCCCGCTCCAGGGTCCGGAAGCTGACTATCCGGCAGGAGGTGGCCGCCACGGTGACGGGACCGGCGGGGTGATCCCGTTCCGCCGGGTCGAAGGCTTTGGCGGGGTCGGAGCGGAATTCCCGCTGCCCGTCCCCCATGGTGCAGACCAGGGCGATCCCGTCCTCCGCCAGATGGGCCCGGATGAAGCCGAAGAACCGGGCCCGGTCTTCGTCCTCCGTCAGCATGTGGAGGACGGCCACGGCGAAGACGAATTCAAAGCGCGCCGGCAGCTCGCCGCCCAGGCAGTCCAGGACCCGGAAGCGCTCCGCGTACGCCGGCGCCTGGCGTTGGCACCAGGCCACGGCCTCCGGGGAGAGATCCGTCGCCAACAGCTTCCGGCCCTCCCGCAGCAGGGGGATCGCGTCCCGGCCCTCGCCGCAGCCCAGCTCCAGGATAGGGGCAGTCTTCGGAACGCCGTATCGGGCCAGAGTTTCCGCCACAATGGGCGTGGGCCGGTCGCTGGACCAGGCATGCCCCAGGGCGTGGATCGTTTGATAGCGGTCCTCGTAGGCTTCGTAGTATTGTTTCATGGCGAATCACATTTCTCCCCGTCCAACAGATGTATCAGCTTCGTGATGGCGGATCCATAATCGTCCCCGATCAGAAAAACCGCTTCGCCGCGGCTGCGGAAGCCGTCGATGACGGCCCGGTTATCCCGTTTCAGCCCCTCGGGGCTGAGGCCGCCGTCGTCCAGCCGGGCCTCAATGTCCGAAGCGCGGGCCCGGATCTCATCGAAATGGGCGTCGATGTAGCCCTCCGTCATGGCAAGGCAGACGAAACGGATGAAAGGAAGATAGCGCTCGTCGAAGTCCCGCCGCCAGTCGAAGGGGACGTAGCAGCCCTCCACGATGAGGTTCTGCCGGTTCTCGACGGCCGTCCTGACGATCTCCCGGAGGATGGGCCAGAGGTAGTCCGTCAGAGCCTCGTCGTCCAAAGGCGTCAGCTCCGTCTGTCCGCTGCGGATCAGGCCCATTTTCAGGTGGTCCACGGACAGATAGGGCCAGTGATACCGCTCCAGCAGCCGCTGGGCCAGCAGGGTCTTCCCCGTGTGGGTGGCCCCGGTGAGCAGGATGATCATTCCAGGAGCGCTCCTTTCTTGCTTTTCACCCGTAGTATACGCCGAAAAGAATTTACTGTCAATAGGATCCGGAAGGGCGGGAACAAAACGCGCCGCGCTTCGTCTAATGGCCAAACAAGAGAAAAATCCCCGCGCATGAATATCTTCCAAAGGAGGACAGCCGCCATGTACAAGAAGACTTCCGGAACCCGCCGCTGGAAGGCGGGCGCAGCCCTTTTTTCCGCGCTGATGCTGGTCCTTTCCCTGACGCTGCTGACCGTGTCCCTGCTGACCGGCTGCACGAAGGACCCGAAGCCCGACGATACCCAGACGCAGTCCGCCCCGGCCACGTCGGAGCTGACCACCGCCCCTCCGGAAAGCACCCTGCCCACGGAGACCGCGGGGACGGAGGATTCCACGGACGTTCCCGCGTCTGAGACCGAACCCACCGCCGAGCCCCTTCCGGCCGACTGGGTCCCGACGCTGAACAAGACGGACATCAGCTTCTTCGGCCCGGGAGAGAGTTATATTCTGGTCGTGCCCGGCGCGGCAGGACACTTTGACGTCGTCTGGAGCGCCGAGAACGAGGAGATCGCCTCCGTCGACGAGACCGGCCGCGTCACCGCCGTGGGCCCCGGTTCGGCGAGGATCTTCGCAAAGGTCGCCGATACGACCCTCGAATGCTGGATCCGCTGCAAGTTCGACACGCCTCCCGCAGAAGGCGAACCGACCCTGAACAGCACCGATATCAGCTTCTTCGGCGTGGGCGAGAGCTATCGCCTGAAGGTCAGCAACGCCCCTGAGGACGCGATGATCGTCTGGACCTCCGAGGACTACGGCGTGGCCTACGTGGACGACAACGGCCGTGTCCGGGCCGTGGGCCCCGGTACGATCCGGGTCAGCGCCCGGGTGGGCGACAAGGTGCTCTCCTGCTGGGTCCGCTGCAAGTTCGCGGCCCCGGAGATTCCCCGTTCCTCCGTTGCGGACGGAAGCTGGCTCGTCACCCTGCGCAAGAGCGGCGTCACGGCCCTGAACGAAGAAGCGGGCGTCTACGTCGCGACCGCGGATCTGCTCAGCCGCATTCAGATCACCCTGGATGAGTTGGAGAGCCTGGAGCCCTACAGCAAGCTCGACCTCTCCCGCTTCGGTCTGGGGAGCTTCCGGGTGTCCGCTGTGGACTTTAACGCCGAAAAAAATATCTGCACCGTTACCGCCGGAGACGAGACTCTGCGCTTCTCCCGGGACGACAACGAGCTGTGGACCCTGCTGGACGAGAACGGCGAAGGGCGTCTCTACAGCGCCGGCACCGGCCGCTTTGTCTTCACCGACGATACCCGCGTCTACGAGCAGACCGGCGCGGATGAAAGCGCCCTGGTCCCTCGCGCCGACGTGCTGGATCTCTTCGACAAGCAGCCCGGGTATGAGAACGAGCTTCCCCGGGTCGGCCTCACAGTCTCCGACGGTCTTGTGACCAGAGTTGTGTGGTATTACGAGCCGTAAACAGTATGATATTACACAGATAAGCCTGAAACAAAACGAGGAGCCTGCCGCTGGCAGGCTCCTCGTTTACGCTTCCGCGTGTTTCACGTTTCCGCTATTTTCGTTTCTTCGCGGCAGGCAGCTCCGGATACATGGCCTCCAGCAATTCCTTCAGAAATGCGCGGTCGTCCACCTCGTCCACGAGAAGCATTGCTTTTGCGCCCTCGTAATCACGAACTTGTCAGTCCGCTTCGATCGATTCTTTTGCGGAATCGAGGATCGCCTCAATATTTGCGCCGATGAGATCGAGACCGGTGGCTTTGATCAGTCTGAATTCCGGAATGCCGTAGAAGTTCTGCGCCAGCGCTTTGAGATATCCGGCTCCATATTCCTCGGGAAAGAACTCTCCGCCGACGGTCGTGATATAGCTGAGGCGTTTTGCCCTGCATAATCCGGTTGGAATGCCTTCCGGCGTGTAGAAAAAGGTGATCCCGCAGACGTTGATCTGCTCAAGGTACTGTTTTAAGGCGGCGGGAAAAGACAGATCCCAAAAGGGCGCGGCAATCACGATTTCATCCGCTTCGGCAAATTGTCTTGCAAGGTCAAATACGGGGTCGCCGAACGCCCGATGCGCGATCAGCCGGTCGCGCCTTTTGAGAAAATCCTCGTCGACGAGCGGGAAATCAATGGCGTTCAGAGACACTTCCTCATAGGGTTCCTTCCGTTTTGACAGGACGTAATCCGCCAATTCTTTTGTTCTGGATT
>CAMOLY010000121.1 GCA_946619065.1 uncultured Clostridia bacterium
CGTCCACCGGGACCTCCGGGAAGGCCTCGGCCAGCCGTCCGCCGATCTCCTGGGAAAGCTGGATGGAGTTCAGATGATAGCGCTTGTCGGAGCGCCTGGACTCGACCTTGAAGGACTTCGCGGCGGCCAGGTCGTCGCCCAAATAGGCCAGGATCGCGGCAAAGATCGCGTCCTCGTTCTTCTCGCAGGGGCGGCTGCGGCAGATCGACACCGCCCCAAAGATCGTATGGCAGGCATCCCAGGCGCCGTCCACATCACACTGGTCGTTCTCCGGCTCCACGTAGACCGTGGACTGCAGGATGCTGACCTTGAAATCGCCGAAGGGTCGCATCCGGCGGGCAACGTTGGTGCGCAGACGGTTTTCAAAGAGCTTCTTGTTCGCGCCCTTGAGGACGATTTCACCTAATTTCAGTAAGAAGATTTCGTTCATATTGTACTCCTGAATCATATGTGCAGCTGAATTGAAATTCAGTTCCTTCCGATTTGATAGGTCCGGTACTGGATCGCCTCGGCCAGGTGGGACAGGCCGATGGTCTCGGCGCCGTCCAGGTCCGCAATCGTCCGGGCGACCTTCAGAATGCGGTCGTAGCTGCGGGCGGTCAGGCCCAGGGTGTCGAAGGCCTCGCGCATCAGGTCGGCGCATTCCTCCGACAGGGCGCAGACCGATTTGAGCTGCTCGGGATCCATCCGGGCATTGGAGACCGTCTTCGTGCCCGCAAAACGGCGGTGCTGGATCTCTCGCGCGGCGTTGACCCTTGCGCGGATCGCGGACGAGGGCTCGCCCTCCTTCCGCTCGCGCAGCTCGTCAAAGGAGACGGCCGGGACCTCAATGATGATGTCGATCCGGTCCAGCAGGGGGCCGGAAATGCGGTTGACATAATTATGTACGGACTGCTCGGAGCAGGTGCAGCGCCCGCTCGGATCCCCGTACCAGCCGCAGCGGCAGGGGTTCATGGCGCAGACCAGCATAAATTCACAGGGATAGGTCTCGGAGCCGCTGGCGCGGGTGATGGTGACGATGCTGTCTTCGAGGGGCTGGCGCAGGACCTCCATCGTCTCCTTGCGGAACTCCGGCAGCTCGTCGAGAAACAGGACGCCGCGGTGGGCCAGGGAGATCTCCCCGGGGCGTGGGACCGAGCCGCCGCCCGCCAGACCGGGGGCCGTGACCGTGTGGTGCGGGCTGCGGAAGGGACGGACCGTGACCAGCGGATTGTCGGGATCCACCAGACCCATGATCGAGTGGATCTGCGTCACCTCCAGTGATTCCTCCGACGTCATCTCCGGCAGGATAGAGGGAAGACGCTTGGCCAGCATGCTCTTGCCGGAGCCGGGAGGCCCCACCATCAGCACGTTGTGCCCGCCGGCTGCGGCAATCTCCAGGGCGCGCTTCGCGTTCTCCTGGCCCATGACCTCCTTGAAATCCGGGATTTGGCGAGACATCTGAGAGCGCTCCCATTTGGGCTGGGGCTGGATCGTAGGGCCGCCCTGCAGATGGGCGATCAGCTGCCGGAGAGAATAAACAGGGATTACTTCCAGGCCTTCCGCCAGCGTGGCCTCCTTCGCATTCTGGATCGGGACATAGAGGGTCCGGATCCCGCCCTTTGCCGCGGCGATTGCCATCGGCAGGACACCGGGGATCGGGCGGAGCTTTCCCTCCAGGCTCAGTTCGCCCAGGAAGGCGCTCGTCTCGTCCGGCAGACGGATCTGCCCCTGGGCCGCCAGAATGCCCAACAGGATCGGAAGGTCGTAGATGGTGCCGGTCTTTTTGGTGTTGGCCGGCGCCAGGTTGACCGTGATGCGGCTGGGCGGGAAGCGAAGGCCGGAGGTCTTGATCGCGGCGCGGACCCGCTCGCGCGCCTCCTTGACGGAGGCGTCCGGCAGGCCGACCACCTCAAAGCCCGGCAGACCGTTGGAGATAAAGCACTCCACCGAGACCGTATAGCCCTCGATGCCGTCAATGCCCATGGATTTCAGATGTGCGATCATGGTCCCGCCTCCCTTTCTGTCATTGTACCGCAAATGCCTGGGAATTACAAGCTCCGGTTTGCCGCACATCCGGCGATTTTTTCCATATTATGAGATGAAAGCAATTTGCTTGTATCTAAGAAGGGGGTATTTCCATGCCGGATTCTTCTTCCAACAGCGCCAGAAACCCGCAGGAACGGCGGGACGCTGTGCGGATTTATACCAACCAGATCGAAGACGCCTGTATTGACAAGGACTGCATCGAGGATCTGCGCGTGTTTCTGACCGGGCCGTCTCAGGAGGCTCTGAACAGCGCGGCCAACGCGCGGGCCAGAAGCGCAGAGCTGCTCCACGTCTACATAGACGTCGAGCCCATTGTCTACAACCGCGGGCACTATACCGCGGACCTCACCTTCTTCTACCGGATCACCGGAGAAGCCCTCTGCGGACCGGTGCGCCCCCTGCCGCTGGTCGGGCTCGCAATCTTCAACAAGCGGGTCGTGCTCTACGGCGGGGAGATTCGGGCGAAGGTCTTCTCCAGCGACGACAACCGGCTTGTCCCGGAGCAGCTCTTCCGGGAGAATCTGCCCACCTGCACCGTTGAGGTCGTGGACCCGATGGTGCTCTCGTCCTCGATTCAGGAGATCTCCGAACCGCAGCCGATCAGCGGTCCGGGGCCGGAGATCCCGCAGGTGGTCAGCAGCCTGTTTGAGGATCCGCTCTGCAGCGATCCCAACGTGCGGCGGCTGTTCGTCACCCTGGGCCAGTTCTCCACCGTGCGGATGGAGCGCGGCGCGCAGCTTCTGATCCCGGCCTATGATTTCACGGTTCCGGACCGCACCTGCAGCGACGACCCCGGAACGCCCGACGAGCCCTGCGATCTCTTCGCCCGGGTGGACTTCCCCACCGAGGTCTTCTACCCGCAGCCGGAGCGCAGCGCCGCAGCGAGAAACCGCAATTCCTGAAGAGAAGGGGATTCACCAACCGGACTGTTGTGGGGCTGTTGCAAAATGCACAACCTTCAAAGATTATGCAGGCTCCCGGCAGGGGAAGTGTGAAGGGGGCGGTCTTGGAGCCCCCTTCACGTTCAATCACCCGCCCGCAGGCGATGGTTTTTGCCGGAATCGGCAAAAACCACAGGGCTCGTTGCAAAATGATTCATTTTGCAACGAGCCCATTTCTGCCGCTCTCAGCCTTCTGCCGATGGCCGCAGTGGTCTGCGGCCACTACGGAGATGGAGCCGCTGAACGCTGGAAGCCCGGTTCCCAACCGGTCTGAGGCCTGCGCCGCAAATTCGAAAACAGATTCTTTTTGCAAAAAAAGCTTGACAAAATAAGGTACTCGTGTTAAATTATACGGGCTGCCAAAGACAGCAGGTGGCGAAAGCCGTAAATCCTGCCGAGGTTCCGCAACCATGACATGTACGGTGTCCTTGCGTTCTTTGGCCGCAAGGACACTTTTATTCTATTCGGAGGTG
>CAMOLY010000122.1 GCA_946619065.1 uncultured Clostridia bacterium
TTGTCCTGGTGGCCGGTCATGCCGGTGATGGAGTTATCCAGCACCACGGGGATCAGATTGCCGTTGTTGTAGACGATTTCAGCCGCGCCGGTCATGCCGCTGTGGAAGAAGGTGGAGTCGCCCAGGACACCAAAGACCTTCTTGTCGGTCACGCCCTCGGCCTCAAAGGCCTTGGCCATGCCCATGGCGACCGTGAAGCCGCCGCCCATGCAGACAACGCTGTCGAGGGCGTTCAGCGGAGCGGAACCGCCGAGGGTGTAGCAGCCGATGTCGCCGGCAATGACAAAGTCCTTGTGCTTGGACATCGTGTAGAAGAAGCCTCTGTGCGGGCAGCCCGGGCAGAGAGCGGGGGGACGGGAGACGGCGGTCACGCCGACGTCGGTCGCCTGGGGCTTTTCACCGAAGACGCGCTCCTTGACGATCTGCGGGTTGAGCTCGTACATATTGCCGATGAGCTCCTTGCCGACGCAGTCGATGCCGGCAGCCTTCATCTGATCTTCCATGAAGCCGTCGAGCTCCTCGATGACGTAGAGCTTGTCAACCTTCGCGGCGAATTCGCGGATCAGGTCCATCGGCAGCGGGTTGGTCAGGCCGAGCTTGAGGAAGGAAGTGTCCTCGGGGAAGGCGTCCTTCGCGTAGTAGTAGGCGATGGAGGCGGTGACGACGCCGATCTTGGTGCCGTTCATCTCGACGCGGTTGAGCGGGCAGGTCTTGCCGAACTCGCGCAGTTTGTTGAGGTTCTCCTCTACCTTCGGATGATTGCGGTAGGCGTTGGCCGGGGAAGAAATGTACTTGCGGGTATTGCGGACATAGGGGGGCGCAACGTGCTCAGTGCGCTCGCCGAGGGTGACGATGCTCTTGGAGTGGTCCACACGGGTCACGGTACGGAACAGGACCGGCAGATCAAACTGCTCGGAGATTTCGTAGGCGGCCTTGAGGAAGTCCTTGCATTCCTGGGAGTCGGAGGGCTCGACCATGGGGATCTTCGCGGCCTTGGCATAGTAGCGGTTGTCCTGCTCGTTCTGGGACGAGTGCATGCTGGGATCGTCCGCGGAGACGATGACAAAGCCGCCGTTGACGCCGTTGTAGGCAGCGGTGAAGATGGGGTCGGCCGCGACGTTGACGCCGACGTGCTTCATCGCGCACAGGCTGCGAACGCCGGCAATGCTGGCGCCGTAGGCAACCTCGGTCGCGACCTTCTCGTTCGGCGCCCACTCGCAGTACAGGGAATCCTTGTACAGGGGCAGGTTTTCGAAGATTTCGGTGCTGGGCGTGCCGGGATAGGCCGAGCAGACCTTCACACCGGCTTCATAGGCTCCTCTGGCAATGGCTTCATTGCCGGATAGCAGTTTTCGATCCAATGTCATAACCACCTTTCTAAAAATAGCTGCAATTTGGCTATTCTTCACAATTGAATTATAAAATAAAGCTTGCAAACTGTAAAGATGAAACTTATAATAGCGATATAAGTTTTTCTTATTTCACTGTTTCAAGGGGGCAGTCTCAATGACCATTCATCAGGTGCTTTATGTGCTGGAGGTGGCAAAGGCAAACAGTATCTCCCAGGCGGCGCAGCGGCTCTATCTGTCCCAGTCCGCCCTCTCCCAGCAGCTTCGGAAGCTGGAGGAGGAGTTGGGATACGAGATTTTCTCCCGCACCGCCCACGGCCTTACACTGACGGATGACGGCAGCGCCTTTGTCCGGGAGGCGACGCCGGTAGCGGAGACCTGGAAGCAGTTCACCGCCGCAATCCAGCGGCAGCAGACGCCGGATAAGATCCGGCTGCGGCTGGGCATCGGCTCGCGGGTCTACTCGAACAATCTGTTCTCGCAGGTGATGGACTTTTTCGAGGCAAATCCGCAGATCGAGGTCACCCTGGTCACGGAGGCCGGGCGGGACGTGATGGAATCCCTGCGGCGGGGCGAGCTCGATCTGGCCCTCGACCGGCTCCCGGTCGGAGAGGAGGAGCCGGACAACAGCCGGTTTTTCTTCTGTCCGCTGATCCGTGAGCGGCAGTGCGTGCTGATGAAGCGGGACGATCCGCGCGCCGGCATGACCGGGATCAGCTTCCGGGAACTGCAGGACAGCACGATGATGTCCGGTCTGGAGGACTCGGCGGAGGACCGGTCGATGCGGGAGATCTGCCGGAAGAACCACATCAAGTTCAGCCGCGTCTACCGCTCCGACGGCATCGACACCAATATGCGTCTGGTTCGGGACGGGATGGGCGTAGCGATGGGGCCGGAATCCTTTGCGGACTATTTTCGGGTGGCCGCGGTGCCGCTTGTGCCGGAGACCTGGGTCAGCCTGCAGTTCATCTGCCTGAAAAGCAGCCTGAAGCGGCCGGAGGCCAGACAGTTCCGGGATTATCTGCTGGCAATCTGCAAGCAGCGGGAGACGCTGGCAGGCGGAAGGACGTAAATTCTGGACCCGCCAGACTCCAATCAGAAGTTGGGACGGGTGACGAATTATCTCCCGGTCCCGCACTGTGGGCGCTGATATGCGCGTAGCGGCGCATATCCCTGCGCCATGCCCGGACGGCCAGTCAGAGCCTCCCTCCGGAGGGCACAACAGCCCGGTGAGCTGTTGTGGATCTCATTGCCGTTGCCGCTGTGAAACCGCGGCAACTGGCATCCTCCTGTTCAGGTGCCGATCAAAGCGAGGCGGATGAGGTGGGCCTTAGACAAGCAGCCGCTAGGGATAAACAGATGCCGGAACGAAACGCCACCTCATCCGTCATCGGGCTTCCGTGAGACGCCCGATGACACCTTCCCCTCAAGGGGAAGGCTTTGGTACGGCGGGCAACAATACTGCCTCCCCCCTCGAAGGGAAGGCTTGTGTGCGGACGAAAGGGGCGGCTTCGGTGGCTTTCATCGATCCCGGTCCCGTTCTGCGGGCGCATGGTTAAGTGACGGCCCAAAGACGCAAGCGGAGCGCTGCGTGTTTGGTTGCCGGAACTTATGCAGAGCTATGCGCCCGGACGAAAGAAGCCTGTGTCTCATTCCGCAGCGCCGCTGCCCCAATGCGCCTTGCCCGTAGGGGCGCATATCATGCGCCCACAGTGCGAGCCCGTCTCCGGTGGTTTTGACCATTCCGGCTCTCGTTCTGTGGGCGCATGGTATGCGCCCGGACGAAATGGGGACGAAGGGAAACGGACGAAGCAGAGCTGAAAAAGCTCGCGCGAGCCCTTGCATTCCGGGCCGGCTGATGGTATACTGTTCATACCACAGAGGAGCGATTATGCAAATCAATATCATACTGTGATCAAAAAAAGGAGATTCTGCATATGAAAAACCGGATTCTGATCATTCTGCTCGCCCTGGCGCTTCTGTGCGCCATCCTCCCCACGGCCTCCCTCCGCGCGAGCGCAGAGACCACCAGCGGCACCTGCGGCGACAACCTGACCTGGTCCTTCGACAGCGCCA
>CAMOLY010000123.1 GCA_946619065.1 uncultured Clostridia bacterium
TGCGCGGCGCCGCCGTTGAACAGGCCGCCCTCGTATTCGCAGAGATAGAGCTCGTTCATCAGCTTTTCGATGTCCTTGCAGTCGGTGCGGATCAGGTCGATGGATTTCTTCCAGTTCTTCTCGCCGCCGCGCTCGAAAATGTCGCGGAAGGCGTCGAGCAGGACGTAGTAGCCCTTGTTGCGGCCGTAGGACTCGTCGCCCAGGAACATGGCGGACCACTGCTGGTCGGTCATCGCGGTGGTGCCGGAGTCAGACAGCATATCCACGGTCAGCAGACCGGCCGGGAATGCGAATTCGTTGTAATGTGTGGCCTTGAGGGCTCGCTCGCGCTGTTCTACAGTGACTTCGGGGAGATTGCGGGTCACATAGGTCAGGCTGCGGGGCGTCTTCACGGGAAGCGGGTACTCTTTGCTCATTGAGATTCTCCTTATCCTTAGTATTCTTCAGGTTCTCGCCCAAATAACGACACTATTATAACAAAAGCAGGCGAAAAGTAAAGAAGTATTTTCTCCGGATATTCCGTTCGAATTCAGCCGGCATCCAGAGAGCTACTTTGCATCATACCAGCTGCTGCCGATCTTTGCGTCGGCGGTCAGAGGGACCGGGAGCGAGACCGCATGCTCCATCTGCTCGGTGACGAGGGCTTTCACGGTCTCGGCTTCCTCTTCCGGGCATTCGACGATCAGCTCGTCGTGCACCTGAAGGACCAGCCTCGCCCGCAGTCCGGCGGTCTGCAGGGCCTCAAACACGCGGAGCATCGCAATCTTAATGATGTCGGCGGCGGTGCCCTGAATCGGGGTGTTCATTGCCATGCGCTTGGCGGCCTCGCGCACCATATACTTGCTGTCGCGCAGATCCGGCAGATACCGCCTTCTGCCGAAGAGGGTCGAGACATAGCCTTCCTTTGTGCCGCGCTCGACCACCGAGTGCATAAAGTCACGGACGCCGTGGTATTTTTCCAGATAGCTGTCAATATAGGCCTTTGCCTCCTGCCGGCTGACACCGATGTCATCGGCAAGGGAAAATTCAGAGATCCCGTAGACGATGCCGAAGTTGACGGCCTTGGCGCTGCGGCGCATCTGGGGCGTGACGTCGTCGAAGGGTACGCCGAAGACCTGGGAGGCCGTGACCCGGTGAATGTCCTCGCCGGAGCGGAAGGCTGCCTGCATGGATTCGTCTTCCGCCATGCAGCTCAGAACCCGCAGCTCGATCTGGCTGTAGTCCGCGTCCACAAAGACCCAGCCCGGCTGCGGCACGAACATCTTCCGGATCTCCGCGCCGAGATCGGTGCGCACCGGAATGTTCTGCAGATTCGGATCGGTGGAGGACAGACGTCCGGTGGCGGTGACCGTGTTCTGGAAGGTGGTCCGCACTCGGCCGTCCGGATCGATGGCCTTCAGAAGACCGTCGGCGTAGGTGGCCTGCAGCTTCGTCAGTGTGCGGAAGGTCATGATTTCCGGGATGATCGGATGCGCGGCCTTCAGTCGCTCCAGCACCTCCACGTTGGTGGAGTAGCCGGTCTTGGTCTTCTTTCCGGCGGGGAGCTGCAGCCGTTCGAAGAGCACCTCGCCCAGCTGCTTCGGTGAGTTGATGTTGAATTCCGTCCCCGCATAGCGGTAGATCTCCCCCTCGCAGGCAGCAATCCTGGCGCGGAGCATGTCCCCAAAGCGGTGCAGGGCGTCCGCGTCCACCAGCACGCCGGCAGCCTCCATCTCGGCCAGCACCCGGCAAAGGGGCAGCTCCATCTGAGAGAACAGCGCTTCGAGCTCCTGCTTTTTCAGCTCCGCCTCCAGCTCCGGCCGGAGTGCGCGGATTGCAGTTGCCTCAGCCTCCAGCACCGCCTGTGCGGCCTGCGCCGGAGCCGCGCCTTTTTCCTGCAGCTCTTTTTGTGTCGGGAGCTGCAGATGCAGCCAGTCCGCGGCCAGCCGGGGCAGCTCGTACTTGCCCCGGGCGGCGTCGATCAGATAGGCGGCGACCTCGGTGTCGAAGACGATCCCGCGGCAGGGAAGGCCCCGCTCGATCAGCCTGCGCGCCAGCTCCTTTGCCCCGTGGGTCAGGATCTGAATTTTTCCGGAAAACAGGATGCGCAGCGCCGTCTCCCAGTCCTCGCCCAGGACCTCCCGGCGCAGAACGGTCATGCTTTTTCCGTCGTCCGCAGCCAGCGTCTCAAAGGCCGGGTCGACGCGGACGGACACCGTCTGACCGGCAAGAGCTTCCGCCCATCTGACGGCCTCCCCGGCGTCGGGGACGGATGCGCCTGCAGTCTGCGCCGCTTCCGCCGGCATCAGGGGAAGCTGCTCCGGCTCCTCCGCGGCGCGGAGATTGTATTTATCAATCAGCTTGACAAAGTTGAGCTTCAAAAACAGGTCGCAGAGCGCCTTCCGGTCCGGCTCCCGGAGCATCGCGTCCTCCGGCCGGAAGTCGATCGGCGCGTCGAGCCTGATCGTCGCCAGCTCATAGGAGAGGTAGGCGTTCTCCTTTCCGGCCTCCAGCTTGTCGTAGAGCTTGCCCTTCATGTTCTCCCGGCTGAGATGCTCATAGACGCCGTCGAGGGTTTTGAATTTCAGAAGCAGGTCGGTGGCGGTCTTCGGGCCGACGCCGGCCACGCCGGGAATGTTGTCGGAGGAATCGCCCATCAGGGCCTTGAGATCAATCAGGCGGATCGGCTCAAAGCCGTATTCCGACTCGAAGACCTCTGGTGTATAGAGGGTTGCATTTGTCTGCCCGCCCTTGGTCACCACCAGCTTCACCGAGACATGGCTGTCCACCAGCTGCAGGCTGTCGCGGTCGCCGGTGACGATCACGCAGTCCCAGCCCGCGTCGCCGCAGCGTCTGGCCACGGTGCCGATCACGTCGTCGGCCTCCCAGCCCTGCACGGCGTAGATCGGAATGTTCATCGCCTTCAGAACGTCCTTCATCACCGGCATCTGCATGGCCAGCTCCTCCGGCATCGGGTGGCGGGTGGCCTTGTAGCCTTCGTAGCGCAGGTGGCGGAAGGTCGGCCCGTGCAGATCGAAGGCCACGCACAGGGCGTCGGGCCGTTCCTGCGCGCGCATTTTTTCCAGAATGTTCAGGAAGCCGAAAATCGCGTTGGTAAACAGGCCATCCTTCGTGCTCAGCAGCCGGACGCCGAAAAAGGCGCGGTTGATGACGGAGTTGCCGTCCAGGATCATAAGCTTCATCGTGTTTCCTCCCGCCGCATTCGTTTTTTCAATTCATTATTATACCATTTCCGCGTCGATCCTGTCAATGTTTGAAAAACCCTATAAAAAATGATAATCCCCCTTGACAAATCTTTCTGACTGTGCTACAACTGTATCAGGACAGTTAATACAGTTAATACAATTCTAAGCAAAGGAGTGACGCCGTTGATCAGCCTGAACTACCGGGACAGCCGTCCCATCTATGA
>CAMOLY010000124.1 GCA_946619065.1 uncultured Clostridia bacterium
GGCATCAGCCTGTCCGAAGCGGCTGCTCATCGGAGGCCCGCCCCATCCACCGGCTTCGCCGGTCCCCCTCCCCTTGCCAGGGGAGGTTTCGACCCTGTGCGCACCCAGACATATCCATACTGCCCAGGATTTGATCGTACATGAAAGAACGACTGCAAAAACTGATTTCCGCCGCGGGGCTCTGCTCCCGGCGGACGGCGGAGGAATGGATCGCCGCCGGCCGGGTCACGGTCAACGGAGAAGCCGCCGCGGTCGGACAGCCCGCGGACCCGGCGCTGGACCGGATCCTCGTCGACGGGAAACCTCTGCCTGGGATCCCGGACCGGACGCGGACGGTTTTGCTCTACAAGCCCCGCGGCGTGGTCACGACCCTCTCAGACGAGAAGGGGCGCCCCACGGTCGCTTCGCTTCTGCCGCCGGACCTCCCCCGCCTGTATCCCGTCGGAAGGCTGGACTATTATTCCGAGGGTCTCTTGCTGCTGACGAACGACGGCGCGCTGACGCAGCGCCTGACCCACCCCGGCGCCAAGACCGAAAAGGTCTACGAGCTCTGGGTCAGCGGCTTTTTCTCCGGCGCGGAGGCCCTGCTCCGGCGTCCGATTGAACTCGACGGCCGCCCGATTTGTCCGCCGCGCGTTGTTCTGCTCTGGCGGAGGGATTCTGTGGCCAAGCTGGAAATCACGATCCACGAGGGCCGCAACCGCCAGATTCGCCGGATGTGCCAGGCGGCGCAGCTGACGGTGACCCGCCTCAAGCGGGTCCGGGAAGGCCCCGTTTCCCTCGGCGGCCTCAAGCCCGGCCAGTGGCGGGATCTGACCGCCGCGGAGCTTGCCGCGCTGGATGAAACAAAGGCCCTGTAACCGGGCCGTTTACGGAGGAAAAGGAAAAATGTTCAGCTTCAATCGTGGCGTGTCCCCTGTAATCAAAGCGGGGAAGCTGTTTTTCGGGCTGTTTGCCGTGCTCGGAACCCTGTTTTTGATTGCGGCGGCGATTCTGCTGATTTTGAAAAGCAATCGGCTCAAAGGATTGGAGAGAACCGATGCTGTTATCATTGAGCAGGATGAAGCAAGCACCTCCACGGTCGTGTCGTACAAGGTGAACGGCAAGATCTACAGATACCGCTTCTCCGAATACAGCAGCAGCGATCAGATCGGCGATACCGTTTCCATTGCCTATGACAAAAACGCGCCGGACCACCCCCTCCGGACGGGCTTTATGGCCTATCTGGCGCCTGCGGTGCTTGGGTTTATCGGGCTTGTTTTCTCGCTGGTCGGCTGGGGCGGCTGGCTGTTCTTCCGCCGCAAGCCGAAGGAAAAGGTGCCATGGGAAATGACTTGATTGTCGTCGGCGGCGGTGCTGCCGGCATGTTTTCGGCGATCCAGGCCGGTCTGGACGGGGCGAAGGTCCTGCTGCTGGAGCCGAACGACCGCCTTGGGAAAAAACTCTACATCACCGGCAAGGGCCGCTGCAACGTGACCAACCACTGCGCCTGGCAGGAAGTTCTGAAGAACGTGCCGCGCAACAGCCGGTTTCTCTATTCTGCGCTCTCTGCCTTTCCCCCTTCGGAGACCGAGGCCTTTTTCGAGCGCCGCGGCTGTGCGCTCAAGGTGGAGCGGGGCAGCCGTGTCTTCCCGGTCTCAGACCGGTCCGCGTCCGTCGTTGATGCTTTGAAATCTGCTCTGCGTGAGGCGGGGGTGGATGTCTGCCGCGCCCGCGCGGAGGCGCTCCTGACGGCGGAGGGCCGCATCTGCGGCGTCCGCACCGACCGGGGCAGCTTCGAGGCCCCGGCTGTAATTCTGGCCACCGGGGGAAAATCCTACCCGGCCACCGGCTCCACCGGCGACGGCTACCGCCTCGCGGAGGCGCTGGGCCACACGGTCGTTCCTCCTGTCGGGTCCCTTGTCCCTCTGGTCGAGGACGGCGGCTGGTGCGCCAAAATGCAGGGGCTTGCCCTGAAAAACGTCAGTGTCCGCCTCTATGAAAGCCTGCCGGCCAGTGCACCGACCCAAAGCCTTCCCCTTGAGGGGAAGGTGCCCCCGCAGGGGGCGGATGAGGTGGACCCGGTTACGAGAACTGTTTCGAAGCCCGTCTTCGAGGAATTCGGCGAGCTGCTCTTCACCCACTTCGGCCTCTCCGGCCCTGTTATTCTCTCCGCCTCGGCCCACATGGAGGCCGGCAGGCGCTACACCGTCACAATCGACCTCAAGCCGGCGCTGGACGAGGAAAAGCTGGACGCCCGCATCCTGCGGGACTTCGCGGAGAATCAGAACCGGAACTTCGAGAACGCGCTCTCCGGCCTCTTTCCAAAGACCATGATCCCGGTGATGATCGAGCGCTCCGGCATTCCGGCCGGGGAGAAGGTCAACTCCGTTACCAAGGCCCAGCGCCGCACCCTGCTGGAGCTGACCAAGCGCTTTTCTGTTTCGATCTCCGGCAAGCGCCCGGTGGAGGAGGCCATCATCACCTCCGGCGGGGTCAGCGTGAAGGAGGTCAACCCGAAGACCATGGAATCCAGGCTCGTTCCGGGCCTCTATTTTGCCGGTGAAATCCTGGACGTGGACGCCTACACCGGCGGCTTTAATCTGCAGATTGCATGGGCCACGGCCTATGCTGCGGGACACGCGGCAGCGGAGCGCTGACCGCTTCCCGAAGGAGGTACAGAAAGATGAAACCGTATATTTCCGTTGCAATTGACGGCCCCGCCGGAGCGGGCAAAAGCACGATTGCCCGCCGCGTCGCCAGTGAGCTGGGCTATCTCTACGTCGACACCGGCGCGATCTACCGCACCGTCGGCTACCACATGAGCCTGATGGGCATCGGACCGAAGGATACCGACGGCATCCGGCGCTGCCTGGACGACGTCAACATTGAGATCCGCTACGGCGAGGACGGCCTGCAGCACATGATGCTCAACGGCTCGGACGTGACCGATCAGATCCGAACCCCGGAGATGTCCGCCATGGCCTCCGGCGTAGCGGCGCAGAGCTGCGTCCGGGACTACCTGCTGGAGATGCAGCGCGCCCTGGCCAAGACGAACAACGTGGTGATGGACGGCCGCGACATCGGCACCGTCGTGCTCCCGGATGCGCCGGTCAAGATCTATCTGACGGCCTCTGAGGGTGTCCGGGCCGACCGCCGCTTCAAGGAGCTGACTGCCAAGGGCGAAAACGTCCGCTATGAGGACATCTATACCGACATCGTCAAGCGCGACCAGCAGGATATGAACCGCCCCATTGCCCCGCTGCGCTGCGCGAAGGACGCCGTCGTGGTCGACAGCTCTTATCTGAGCATCGATCAGGTGGTAGCCGAGATCAAGGCGATCATCCGAAAGAAGGCGGAGGCATGAG
>CAMOLY010000125.1 GCA_946619065.1 uncultured Clostridia bacterium
CTCTGGGAGGTTCTGCTGGTTTTGCTGATCCTCTACGTCCCGGTCGGCCTGATCGTCTCGATCCGCAAGCGCAGACTCCTCGGCTGGCTGACCGCCCTGCTCGAGGGGCTCTGTCTGCTGGTCTTCCTCTTCGTCGGCCTGTGGGGTCTCAACCACTTTTCCCCGCCGCTGAACGAGCAGCTGGGCCTCGAGGTGCGCCCCTATACGGAGCGCGAGCTCAAAAAGGCCGCCCGGTACTACGCCGAGCAGGCCAGCGCGGAGGCGCAGCTGGTGGAGCGGGACGGAAACGGAGACGTGATCCTGCCGGATTTCTCCGAGCTGAACACCCTGGCCGTGGCGGGCTATGAGGCCCTTGGCGCGGAATGCCCGCGGCTGGCGGATCCGGTGGGCCACGCCAAGCCCCTGCTGGTCAGCGAGGCCTTTGCCTACATGGGCACCACCGGCGTCTTCGTCTGCCTGACCGGGGAGCCCTCGGTCAGCACGGCCGCCTCCACGCTGGAGCAGCCCTTTACCGTCTGCCACGAGCTGGGCCACAGCCTTGCCGTGGCCGGGGAGGACGAGGCAAACTACTGCGCCTGGCGGGCCAGCCGGGCCTCCGACAGCCCTCTTCTGCGCTACTCCGGCAGCTATAACGCCTTCATCTACTGCTACAACGCCCTCTACGCGGTCAACAAGACCGCAGCGCGCGCTCTCTGGGACCTGTGCTCGGAGGAGCTGATTCACGACTGCGACGCGGCGGTCGAGCACAACCGGAAGTATGAAGGCCCGGTGCAGAACACGGCCCAGAGCGTCAACAACGGCTATCTCAAGGCCTTCGATGAGGAGGGCGTCCGCTCCTACGGTCTGGTGGTTGACTATCTGATCGCGGAGTACCTGGCCCAGACGCCTGCTTCCTGATGGGTTGAATCATGCTGAACTCCATTAAAATGCTTTAAAAAGCATTTTATAGCGCCGAAGGCGCGTTGGAGTTCGCATGAGACGGATTTTGTGCCGTAGGCACAAAATGGCAGCGTGCGAAGCACGGTGCGCTCCTATTAAAATCGAAAGGTTTTAATGGGAGCCTAGTATCAAACGAAACATCGCGCCGACCCGGATTCTGCCGGGTCGGCGCGATGTTCATTCATACGGCGTAGCTTATCAGCGATCGAATACCACCCTGTATTGCCCCAGCATCTGCACGCAGGGGATCATGGCGGCGTTCTCCGCCGTCGGTGCGACCTTCGGGTAGTTCATCTTCGGCAGGGACGGCAGGGCCGGGAGGGTCTTCCCGCCGACGCTGACGCCGTGCGCCCCGCCCAGCGGGTATTTCCAGGAGAACATGCAGTCGCAGCTCTCCTTCCGGCTGCCGATCCGCTCCGCGGGCACAAACCGCATCGCCCCTTCCTCCGGGTAGAAGCAGCCGTCGTTGTCCCGCTCGGCGGGGCAGCCGCCCATGGTCCCGGTGGCGGTGAAGATAAATTCCAGATGCTCCCCCCGGAAGATCATCGAAGCACCCTCCCGGTCGAGGGTCAGCTCCGGGCTGCTCCAGTGGGCGATGTTCAGCCAGCCGCGCTTTTCAAAGCCGGCGACCGGCGTGTTCAGCTCCAGCCAGAGCTGGCGGTGGTTCCGGATCTCCGCGTTGACGCGCATCACCGGCCGCAGGGAGGAAAAGCCCTCCGGCAGCATTGCGCGGATCCGGTCCTGATCCACCTGATAGGCGACGACGTATTGTTCAACTCTCATTCTGCGTTCCTTTCCGGGCGGCCCGCCCGCTGTGTTCTGCTCCGATTATAACGGGATTCCGCGCCTTTTGCAAGCCCTTCTTGACGCGGTCGTACTTTCCGTGTAGAATAGAGTTGTCTGATACAAAAAAACAGAGGAGGCAAAACAGATGGAATTAGCCAAACGCCAGGACGTCCCGGAGGAGCTCAAATGGGACCTGTCCCTGATCTACCCCACCGAAGCGGAGATGGAGGCGGACTTCGCCGCCGCCCGGGCAATTGCCGACCGGCTGGAGGCCGAATACAAGGGCCGCCTGAACGACCCGGACCGCATCGTGGCCTGCCTGGACGCCTATGAGCAGATGGAGCGCAAGCTCTATCTCGTCGGCTCCTATGTGGAGCTGGCGGTGGAGGTCGACTATACCGACTCGGCCAACCTGGAGCGCAGCGAGCGGATCTCCGCGATCGAGGCCCAGATCGCCAGCCGCCTGAGCTTCATCGAGAGCGAGATCCTGGAGCAGCGCGAGGAAATCCTGTCCGCTGCCATCGAAAAAGCCGTCGGCTGCAGGAACTATCTGAAGGACCTGCTCCGCCGCAAGCCCCACCAGCTCTCCGCCGAGACCGAAAAGGCCCTGGCCGCCCTGCGGAAGACCTTCTCCACGCCCTACGACATCTACAATCTGACGAAGCTGGCCGACATGAAATTCCCGTCCTTCACCGTGAACGGAACCGAGTACCCCTTGGGCTACTCCCTGTTCGAGGACGACTACGAGTACGAGCGGGACACCGAGGTCCGCCGCACCGCCTTCCGAACCTTCTCCGAGGAGATCCGCCGCTACGAGAACGTGACCGCCGCGGCCTATAACGCCCAGGTCTCCCAGGAAAAGGTGCTCGCGACCCTGCGCGGACACAAATCCGTCTTCGACTACCTGCTCTTTGACCAGAAGGTCACCCGGGAGATGTACGACCGCCAGATCGATCTCATCACCGAGCGTCTGGCCCCGCATATGCGCCGCTACGCGAAGCTGCTGCAGAAGAAATACGGTCTCGACGAGATGACCTTCGCCGATCTCAAGCTCTCCCTCGACCCGGACTTCGACCCCCGCGTCACGATCCCCGAGGCGAAGGAGTACGTCAAGAAGGGCCTTGCCGTGATGGGCGAGGACTACGTCTCCATGGTTGAGGAGGCCTTCGACAAGCGCTGGATCGACTTTGCCAAGAACCAGGGCAAGTGCACCGGCGGCTTCTGCGCCAGCCCCTACGGCCGCAACTCCTTCATCCTGCTGAGCTGGAACGACCGGATGTCCGACGTCTTCACGGTTGCCCACGAGCTCGGCCACGCGGGCCATTTCCGCCACTGCAACGGCAAGCAGAGCCTGTTTGACACCGACGTCTCCGGCTATATGATCGAGGCGCCGTCCACGATGAACGAGCTGCTCTTTGCCCAGTATCTGCTCAAGACCAACGCCGACCCGCGCTTCCGCCGCTGGGTCCTGTCCAGCATGATCTCCAACACCTATTATCACAACTTCGTGACCCATCTGCGGGAGGCCTGGTATCAGCGCGAGGTCTACAAGATCATCGACGAGGGCGGCTCGGTCA
>CAMOLY010000126.1 GCA_946619065.1 uncultured Clostridia bacterium
TCGTCGGAGCCGGCGGCGCGCATGTTGGTCAGCTGCTTCTTCTTGCAGACGTTGACCGCCATATCCTCGTTGCGGCTGCAGGAGCCGACAATCATCCCGCCGTAGACCGAGACGCCCGGGGTGATAAACATCTGGCCCCGGTCCTGGACGCCGCCGATGCCGTAGGCCGTGGTCTCGCCGGTCTCGGAGGCGACGAGGGAGCCGGTGCTGCGGCGCTCGATTTCACCCTTCATCGGGGCGTAGGAGTCCAGCACGGAGGACATGATGCCCTCGCCGTGGGTGTCGGTCAGGAATTCCGAGCGGTAGCCGAACAGGCCCCGGGACGGAACCAGAAACTCCAGGCGGTAACGGCTGCCCATCGGGGTCATGGAGGAAAGATCGCCCTTGCGCTGGCCGATCTTTTCGATGACCGCGCCCACCGAGTTCTCCGGCACGTCGGCGACCATGCGCTCAATCGGCTCGCACTTGACGCCGTCGATGATTCTGGTCAGCACGCGGGGCGTGGAGACCGCGAACTCGAAGCCCTCGCGGCGCATCGTCTCGATCAGGATGGACAGGTGCATCTCGCCGCGGCCGGCCACGTTGAAGGCGTCGGTTCCCTGGGCGGAGACCCGCAGGGACACGTCCTTCAGAAGCTCTCGCTCCAGCCGCTCCTTGAGATTGCGGGAGGTCACATATTTGCCCTCGCGGCCGGCAAAGGGGCTGTCGTTGACCGAGAAGGTCATCTCAATCGTCGGCTCGGAGATTTTGACAAAGGCCAGGGGCTCCACGGCTGCCGGGTCGCAGACGGTCCGGCCGATCGTGATGTCCGAAATGCCGGAGAAGGCGACAATCTCGCCCGCGGAGGCCTCCGGAACCGGGACGCGGGTCAGACCATCGAAGGTGTAGAGGGCGACAATCTTGCCCTTCTGATTGACGGAACCGTCATGATAGTCACAGATCGTGACCTCCTGGTTCTGCCGAAGGGTGCCGCGCTCGATGCGGCCGATGCAGATGCGGCCCACGTAGTCGTTATAGTCCAGCGAGGAGACCAGCATCTGGGCCGGGGCCTTGGGATCGCCGGAGGGAGCCGGGATATAGTTGACAATGGTCTCGAACAGCGGCACCAGATTTTCGCCCATCTCGTGGGGGCCGTAGGAGGAGGTGCCCTGGCGGGCAGAGCAGAAGATCGTGGGGGAGTCGAACTGCTCCTCCGTCGCGTTGAGATCCAGCAGAAGCTCGAGGATCTCGTCCATGACCTCGTCGATCCGGGCGTCGGGGCGGTCGATCTTGTTCACCACCACGATCACGCGGTGACCCAGCTCCAGAGCCTTCTGCAGCACGAAGCGGGTCTGAGGCATCGGGCCCTCCGCCGCGTCCACCAGCAGGACGACGCCGTTGACCATCTTGAGGATGCGCTCCACCTCGCCGCTGAAGTCGGCGTGACCCGGGGTGTCGACGATGTTGATTTTGTAGTCTTTGTAGTGAACTGCGGTATTCTTGGCCAGGATTGTGATGCCGCGCTCACGCTCAATGTCGCCGGAGTCCATCACGCGGTCGACGACGGCCTGGTTTTCCCGATAGATCCCGCCCTGCTTGAGCATTTCATCCACAAGCGTGGTTTTTCCGTGGTCGACGTGGGCGATGATGGCGATGTTTCTGATTTTTTCCTGGGGGATCATATGCGACCGCTCCTTTACAGCTTCCCCGGCGGGGAAAATAGTCTCTGTCTTTCACAACCAGAAAAATATAACACAGGACAGGGAGAATTGCAAGAATTTTTTCGCTGTCCCCTCAATCCGCCGAATCAGGACAGGGGCCGTGTCCCGCCGCGATCCGCAAACTGAGGATTGACATTTCTCCGGCTTTGCGCTACAATGAATTTATTCTTCGGGGGGTCGGACCGATCCGGCTGAGACTGAGCGAAACGGCGCTCTCACCCGCGAACCTGATACGGATCATGCCGTCGTAGGGAAAGATGCTTCTGTGGCTTTGGGCCGCACCAGTTTGCCGCCGACGGTGTTCATCCGCCGGTTTTTTGGTACCTGCCCCCGGAAACATAGGAGGATCAGAGAAATGTCAAAGCAAACAAGTCAGCAGATGCAGAAAAACAAAACCCGCCGCCTCATCGAGACTGCGGTCATGCTCGCGCTGGCGACGGTTCTGAGCGTTCTGAAGATCGCGGAGCTGCCCTATGGCGGTTCTGTCACCTTTGCCTCGATGCTGCCGCTCGCCATCATCGCCTATCGCTACGGCGCCGGCTGGGGCCTGCTTTCCGGCCTGGTCTACGGCGTTATCCAGCAGCTGCTCGGTCTGAAGAACCTCAGCTACTTTACCACCTGGTATTCGATCGTCGCGATCATCATGCTGGACTACCTGATCGCCTTTGCCGTGATCGGCCTGTGCGGCATGTTCCGCAAGCTGAAATCCCAGCCCGCCGGCATGGTTCTCGGCGCCGTGTTCGCCTGCATCGTGCGCTATATCTGCCACGTCGCCTCCGGTGCAACGGTCTGGGCCGGCCTGTCCATCCCGACGAAGGACGCGATGCTCTATTCCTTGGTTTACAACGCGACCTATATGATTCCTGAGACGCTTGTGCTTCTGATTGCCGCCTACTTCATCTCCTCCAAGCTGGATTTCCGCGGCGATCAGATCGCTCCCTACAAGGTTCCCGAAGGCAAGTCTGTGGTTTCCAACCTGGTTTGGGTTGGCGGCGTTGCCATCATCGGCGCGATTGCGTTCGACGTGGTTACGCTGTTTAAGAATCTGCAGAATGCCGAAACAGGCAAATTTGACATTACCGGTCTGGGCAGCCTGGAAGTCTGGGACTGGATCTCCATGGCTATCGTGACCGTCCTTGCGATCGCCCTTGCCGTTGTGGTGATGGTCCTCGCCAAAAAGAACCGCCAAATGAAGAACGGCCAGAACGGCTGATCTGCTCTGCGGTTTGCCAAGAAAGGGGCCGGCGCTGCCGGCCCCTTTCTGCCCCCTGCAGCCCGGAGTGCTGCCCCGAAGCCCGGCGCCCGGCGTACCCGCATCCTGCCACGGAGGTGTCTTCCATGTTCAAGCTTCTTCGACCTGTAAAAAACCTGATCGGCGCGGGAATTCTGATTGTCCTGACCGGGGCAGCGATTGCCCTGGCAAAGTACCTGCCGGATTTCTGGTTCTCCTTCTACACCGATTTCTCCCGCAAGGCAATGCGGGTTCTCGGAGTCGCCTTCGGCTGGATCCCCTTCCCCCTCTGGGAGGTTCTGCTGGTTTTGCTGATCCTCTACGTCCCGGTCGGCCTGATCG
>CAMOLY010000127.1 GCA_946619065.1 uncultured Clostridia bacterium
AGCCCTCAGCAAACTGATGCAGCAGCTGCTCACCGATATTGGTGTGGGTCATCTCACGGCCGCGGAAGCGGACGCTGACCTTGACGCGGTTGCCGTCATTCAGGAACTTGATCGCGTTTTTCATCTTCGTGTTGAGGTCGTTGGTATCGATGCCGGGAGACATCCGGATCTCCTTGATCTCGACGACACGCTGATTCTTGCGGGATTCCTTTTCCTTCTTCATCTGGTCGAAGCGGAATTTGCCATAGTCCATGATCTTGCAGACAGGCGGATTCGCGGTGGGAGAAATCTTGACGAGGTCCAAATCCTGTTCTGCTGCCATTTCCAGGGCGGCCTGGCTGGACATGATGCCAAGCTGCGCGCCGTCCGGACCGATGACGCGGAGTTCCTTGTCCTGAATCTCTTCGTTTAACTGATGGGTTAATTTAGCGATCGAAAACACCTCCAAAAATACAACAAAGCGGATGCCGACTGCACCCGCACGAAGCCCCGGAAACCCGAGAGTCACTGTGTGAACCTCTTTGCACAAGGCTTGAGGTGAGGCGGCGCAACCGACCTTCTTTATTTTGCACGGCTATTATACGCAAGCCTATGGCCGTTGTCAAGAGGAAAAATGGGATTTTTTCGAAGATTTCGGGGCGGTCCCGCACTGTTGGCGCATGGTATGCGCCCGGACGAAGGGGTACGGGACTCCCAGGCGGAGGGATGCGTGAAGCGGGCGGTCCTGGAGCCCCCTTTCCATTCAATTACCCGCCCGCAGGCGATGATTTTGCCCAAATGGCAAAAATCATTTGGGCGTGCTGCAAAATGAATCATTTTGCAGCACGCCCATGGAATCCGGATTACAGTGTGGCCACGACAGCGGCGCAGCGGGGGCAGAGGCCCTCGGCGTTGGCCTGGGTGGTGTGCATCCAGCAGCGCGGGCACTTCGTGCCGGGGGCTTCGGAGACGTGGATCAGCAGGCCGGGGAAGTTTGTGCCCGGGCTGACGATCGCGTTTTCATTGCCGGCATAGAGCACGTCTGTGCCGCCGGTGCAGTCCGAGACGATGAACAGCTCGGCGAGGTTCATGCGGCGGATCGCGTTGAGGGCCGTCTTCGCGGGCTCGTCCTGGGCCAGCAGGAAGACCTTGGCCTCCAGCGCCTTGCCGATGCGCTTTTCGGCTCTGGCCTGCTCCAGCACGCCGTTGACGTCGGCGCGGACCCGGATCAGGGTGTCCCACTTGGCCATCGTTTCCTCGTCCAGGGCATACGCGGTGAAGGGCTTGTTCATGTCGTTGAACAGGATGTTGCGGATATCGTCGCCTTCGCGGTGGGGCATCGCCTGCCAGATCTCGTCGCAGGTAAAGGCGAGGATGGGGCTGAAGACCTTGGCCAGCGTGTCGAGGATCAGATACAGGGCAGTCTGGGCAGAGCGGCGCTTGCGTCCGTCGCGTTCCTCGCAGTAGAGACGATCCTTCAGGATATCCAGATAGAACTGGCTGAGCTCAGTCACACAGAAGTCGTTGACCGCGTGGGTCAGGACGTGGAATTCATAGTTGTCGTAGGCCCGGAAGGCGGTCTCGATCAGCTTATTCAGCCGGGTCATGGCCCAGCGGTCCAGCTCCAGCATCTGCTCGGGCGGAACCAGATGATTCGCGTCGAAGCCGTCCAGGTTGCCGAGGCAGTAGCGGGCAGTGTTGCGGAACTTGAGATAGTTCTGGCTGAGTTGCTTGAAGATTTCCTTCGAGCAGCGCATATCGGCATGGTAGTCGGCGGAGGCGGCCCAGAGACGGACCAGGTCCGCGCCGAAGTCCCGGATCAGGTCGGCGGGGTCGACGCCGTTGCCAAGACTCTTGTGCATCGTCTTGCCCTCGCCGTCCACGGTCCAGCCGTGGGTGATGCAGGTCTTGAACGGGGAGCCGAGACCCATCGCGCCGACGGAAATCAGCAGGCTGGACTGGAACCAGCCGCGGTACTGATCTCCGCCCTCCAGATAGACGTCGGAGGGCCAGTTCTGCGGATCGTCGCGGCGGAGGAAGGAGAAGTGGGTGGAGCCGGAGTCAAACCAGCCGTCCAGGGTGTCGGTCTCCTTCTCAAAGGTCTTTCCGCCGCAGTGCGGGCAGACAAAGCCGGCGGGCATCAGCTCTGCCGCTTCCTTCTCGAACCAGATATTGGAGCCGTGCTCGGCGTAGAGCTCGGAGATGCGGGCGATGGTCTCCGGGGTGCAGATGGGCTTGCCGCAGTCCTTGCAGTAGAACACCGGAATCGGCAGACCCCAGCGGCGCTGGCGGGAGATGCACCAGTCGGCCCGCTCGCGGATCATGGAGATCAGGCGGTCCTTGCCCCACCCGGGCAGCCAGCGCACGTCCTCGCAGGCAGCGGCGGCCTCGTCCTTGAAGGAATCGACGGAGCAGAACCACTGGGGGGTCGCGCGGAAGATGATGGGGCTCTTGCAGCGCCAGCAGTGGGGGTAGGAGTGGATGACGTCTTCAGAGGCGAAGAGCATCCCGCTCTGCTTCATGTCCGCCAGAATGACGGGGTTGGATTCATCGGTCTTCATCCCGGCGTACTTGCCGGCGTAGTCGGTGTGGCGGCCCACGTCGTCCACGGGGACGATCAGCTCCAGGCCGTAGCGCATACCGGTCTGATAGTCCTCGGGGCCGAAGCCGGGGGCGGTGTGGACGCAGCCCGTGCCGGAGTCCATCGTCACGTAGTCGGCGTTGACCAGCAGAGAGGTCTTGTCCAGGAAGGGGTGCCTGGCCAGCATATACTCAAAGAAGCTGCCGGGATGGGTCTCGACAATCTCCCAGCTTTCAAAGCCGCCGATCCGCATGACCTTCTCGGTCAGAGCCTCCGCCATGACGTACATCTCGCCGTTGGGAGCCTTGACGATGACATAGGACTCGCGGGGATGGAGGGCAATGCCCATATTGCCGGGCAGGGTCCAGATCGTCGTCGTCCAAATCACGAAGAAGAGCTTGCTCAGATCGAGGTGGCTCAGCTTGCCCTGATCGTCCTGCATCGGGAACTTGACGTAGACCGTGGTACAGGGCTCGTCCTGATACTCGATCTCGGCCTCCGCCAGGGCGGTCTCGTCCTTGGGGCACCAGTTGACGGGCTTCAGGCCCTTGTAGATATAGCCCTTGCGGTACATCTCGCCGAAGACCTTGACCTCCTCGGCCT
>CAMOLY010000128.1 GCA_946619065.1 uncultured Clostridia bacterium
AGGATCTGGCCGGCCGCTTCATCAAGAACTTCGTCAAGTACGAGTCCAACGAGGCCGGCAAGGCCCTGGTGGCCGCAGGCCCGCAGCTGTAAGATTCCGCGTTTTCCCCCCGGGGGACAGGCAAAGGCCTCCCCCGGGGGATCGCATTTATAGGAGAAGCATATGAAAAAAGTTGTTTCGTTCCTTTTGATCTGTCTGATGGCGGCCGGCCTTCTGAGCGGCTGCAAGCACGACGGCGGCGGCACGCCCGGTACGGTCCAGGAGGCCAAGGCCTTCTACGACCTGGCTCCGGACGATCTGGTGGCCGAGGCGCTGCGCCGCTTCGACGCGCTGGAGAGCTGGAGCTATCAGTACGACACCACCGTAGACTACTCGTTCTTCGGGAAGGGGCCGAACGTGGTCCTTCTCTCCTCCGGTGATTTCGCCCGGCAGCCGCTGACCATGCACGGCAGCTTCAGCGTCCGGCCGGAGGAGGCGCAAAGCCCGACAGAGTATTATATCCGGGAGGTCGACGCTTCGGACTGCACGGTCCTGGAGTTCGCCATGCGCCGCTCCGTGCCCTCGGGTACAACGGCGGACGCAGACGACCCGGACTGGTTGTTCGGCAAGTGGAGCAAGCGGGATCCCTCTTCAGACCCGCTGCTGTCACAGGAGCCTCCGCTTCCTTCCGCCTGGCTCGGCAAGGACCTTGTGCGTCCCTATGACAACAGGACCGGAACGGAGCTGCTGGCGGCTGCGGACAATATCTGGCGCTTCCTCGCCGCGGGCGAGCACTTTCAGCGGGAGGACCGGGAGACGGTGAACGGCCGCCTTGCGGTCCGGTTTTCGGGAACGGTTTCCGGAGAAGCGCTGTATCATCTGCTGAATTATTCCGGCGTCCTGGGCAGCGGCGTGTTTTATCTGCATAGGGATGACATGCCGGTGCAGGCGGGGATCCCGATCACGCTGTGGATCGACGCCGATACGGTGCTGCCCCTGCGGATCGAGGCGGATTTTTCCGATCTGATGAAGCAGAAACTGAATATTACATCCGTCCGGGAGGAATGCATTCACGCGCTGCTGTCGATGCCGGGAGAAACGCGCAGCCTGGAGGAAATGCTGGCCCAGTGGGATGCGCAGGTTCGCTATTCCCACGGGAGCGTGCGGATCGATCTGAAGCCGGAGCCCTGCGAGATCGTGATCCCGGAGAAGCTCTCGGCGGGCATGACCGCCGGGAAATGATCCGCCGCTGCGGGGAGGAGCCCGTTCGGGTCCGGGAGAACCGGAAAGCATGAGACGGAGGCAGAAATGTTCAAATTCATCTTTTTTGACCTGGACGATACGATCCTCGACTTCCACGCGGCGGAGCGGGTGGCCTACGCGAAGGCACTTGCGGAGCACAGCATTGAGAAAACCCAGGAGCTGCTCGACCGTTACCATGTGATCAATCTCGCCTGGTGGGAGAAGCTGGACCGCGGGGAGGTGGACCGGGACACCCTGCTGGTGGAGCGGCACCGGGAGCTGTTTGCGGCGCTGGGAATTGACGCGGATCCCGCAGCCTTTGAGGCCAGCTACCGCAAGTGGCTCGGCGTGGGGCACTGGTTCCTCCCGGACGCGGTGGAAACGCTGGACTATCTGAAAGAGAAGGGGTATCGGCTCTATATTGCCTCCAACGGGGTGATCGACACCCAGTATTCCCGCCTGGAGAGCGCAGGGATCGGGCCGTACTTCGACGGGATCTTCATCTCCGAAGAGCTCGGCTTTCACAAGCCGGAGCCGGCCTTTTTTGAAGCCTGCTTCGCCCGGATCCCGGACTTTGACCCGGCACAGGCCATTCTGATCGGCGACAGCCTATCGTCCGACATCCGCGGCGCGAAAAACGCCGGGATTGCATCGGTCTGGCTCAACCGGAACGGGAAAACCGCGCCGCCGGAGCTGGCGCCGGATTTTGAAATCCACGCCCTGCGTGAGCTGTGGGGAATTCTCTGAATCAGGTAATCTGATTTTTCAAATGCGGCGGGCCCTCGATTTGGGGGCCCGCCGCCGTTTTTTCGGAACGGATGACAGAAGGATGAATAGTTTGTAAACTTTGCACTTCCCGCTTGCTTTTTTCGGAAAGCCTGTTATAATAGCGTTAGCACTCATGGTTAAAGAGTGCCAAACCTGATGAAAAAGAGTGAATGACATGGCAAAGAAACAGTTTAAGGCTGAATCCAAGCGTCTGCTTGACCTGATGATCAACTCCATCTATACTCACCAGGAGATTTTCCTCCGCGAGCTGATCTCCAACGCCAGCGACGCAATCGACAAGCTGGCCTATTTGGCGCTGACCGACCAGAACGTCGGCCTCTCTCGGGAGGATTTTGCGATTGATCTGCGCGTGGATAAAAAGCTCGGATTGCTGACCATCTCCGACAACGGCATCGGCATGAGCAAGGACGAGATGGAACAGAATCTCGGCACCATTGCCAAGAGCGGATCGCTGCAGTTCAAGCAGGATCTGGCCAAGGACGCAGATGTGGACATCATCGGCCAGTTCGGCGTCGGCTTCTATTCCGCCTTTATGGTTGCGGATACCGTCACCGTGCTTTCAAAGAAATACGGGGAGCAGGAGGCCTGGATGTGGCAGTCCTCCGGCACGGACGGCTACACACTCTCTCCCTGTGAAAAAACCAGCGTCGGCACCGACGTGATTCTGAAGCTCAAGGCGGACACCGACGACGAGCATTACAGCCGCTTCCTGGAGCAGTTCGAGCTGCAGAACCTGGTCAAAAAGTATTCCGATTACATCCGCTACCCGATCCGCATGGAGATGGAGAAGTCCCGCCGCAAGGAGCAGCCGGAAGGCGAAGACGACAAGGACAAGGAGCCGGAATTTGAGACCTACACCGAGCTGACAACCCTCAACTCGATGGTCCCAGTCTGGCAGAAATCGAAAAAGGACGTCACGGACGAGGAATACAACACCTTCTATCGCGACAAATTCTACGACTACGAAAAGCCTCTGGCCCACATTCCGGTGAGCGTGGAAGGCGCGGTCACCTACAAGGCGCTGCTCTTCATCCCGGCAAAAGCCCCCTATGACTTCTACACCAAGGACTACAAGAAGGGCCTGCAGCTCTACTCCTCCGGCGTGATGATCATGG
>CAMOLY010000129.1 GCA_946619065.1 uncultured Clostridia bacterium
AAGGAAAGCTGTGCTTTGACGGCAGGGAGGTGACAGACCTCTCCCCCAAGGACGTGCGGGCCAACATCAGCTGTTCCCTGCAAAAATCCATGCTCTACGCCGGCACGGTGGCGGATAACCTCCGCATGGGCAAGCCCGATGCCTCGGACGACGAGCTCTGGGCGGCCCTGGAGCTGGCGCAGGTGGCGGATTTCATCCGCGAGCAGCCCGACGGACTCGGCTTTAAGCTGGAGCAGGCAGGAACCAACGTCTCCGGCGGCCAGAAGCAGCGCCTTGCCATCGCCCGCGCCATTCTGAAGGACGCGCCGATCTACATTTTTGACGATTCCTTCTCCGCGCTGGACTTCCTTACCGAAGCGAAGGTGCGGACGGCTCTGAACGAGAAGCTGACCGGGAAAACCCGGATCGTCATCACCCAGCGCGTGGTCTCCGCCATGCATTCCGACCGGATCTTCGTCCTCGCGGACGGCCGTCTGGTGGGCGTGGGGACTCATGCGGAGCTGTTGGAGAACTGCTCCATCTACCGGGAGATCTTCCTCTCCCAGACGGGAGGTGGAACGGTATGAGCCAGTCCAGGCAAAAAGAAAAGAAACCGGCTGAAAAGCGCCGCCTGATCGACGATACCTTCAAGCGTCTGATGAAGGAGATACGCCCCCTGCGGGGCTGGATTCTCTTCTCAGCCGCCCTGTGTCTGATGATGATCGGCTGCGCGGTGGCGGCGCCGGAGCTCCTGGGCGAGCTGGTGAACAAGCTCTACGCCTGGGTCCGGGATCCTGTTCCCGGTCTGGCCCGGAGCCTACTGCCGGGCCTGGGGCTGCTGCTGGGCGTCTATGCCCTTCAGGCCGCTCTGACCTACGGCAACAGCTTCCTGCTCAACAACATCGTCACCCGGTATTTCACCGCCGGACTCCGCGTCCGCCTGTCGGAAAAACTCTGCCGGCTGCCGGTCTCCTATGTGGACAAGACGCCCACCGGCGACGTGATCGACCGGATGATGGACGACGTGGGCAATATGTCCGATACGATCTACGGCATTGTGGAGATCCTGCTGACGGGCTTCCTGCAGATGGCCGTAATCGCGGCGATCCTCTTCGTCACCGACTGGCGGATGGCGATCCCTGTGGTTCTGCTCTCGCCCCTGTCCGTTTTTCTCTCCGCCAAGATGGCGACTCTGGGAGAGAAGCATTGGGACAAGCACTTCAACCTGGGGGGCGAGTTGACCGCACTGGCGGAGGAGGCCTATACGAATTACGTTACCACCAAGGCCTTCTGCCGGGAGGAGGAGCTGCAAAAGAAGTATGACGAGCTCTCGGAGCGCCACCAGCACGACGGGATCTTCGCCAATTTCCTGTCCTCCATCGTCCAGCCCGTCATCGTCTTTCTCGACGCCATGGCCTATGTTGCCGTGGCGGTTCTGGGCGGCTGGCTGATCCTGCGCCGGGGCGTGCCCATCGGCACGGTGGTCACGGTGATCCTCTTCGCCCGCCAGCTTTCGGCCCCGCTGGAGCGGGTGGCCTTCGGCCTGAGCTTCATTCAGCAGGTCAAGGGCGCCGCCAGACGAGTTTTCAACCTGCTGGACCTGCCCGAGGAGCCGGATTCTGCCGGAACTGTGGAGGGATCCACGGAGGGACGCGTGGTTTTTGAGCATGTGAACTTCTCCTACGATCCCGAAAAGCCGCTGATCCGCGACCTCTGCATGGAGGTAAAGCCCGGGCAGAAGATCGCAATCGTCGGCCCCACCGGCGCGGGCAAGACCACCATCGTCAACCTGCTGATGCGGTTCTACGACATCCAGTCCGGCAGAATCCTGATCGACGGGCGGGACACCTCCGAGTTGTCCCGTGCGGAGAACCGGAAGCTGTTTGCTATGGTTCTGCAGGACACCTGGCTCTTCAAGGGCACGGTGGCCGAAAACGTGGCCTACGGCAGCCCGGACGTCAGCCGGGAGGAGATCGAGCGGGCCTGCGACCTGGCCTACTGCGACCACTTCATCCGAAGACTGCCCCAGGGCTATGACACGGTGATCTCAGAGGACAGCACAGCCGTCTCCTCCGGTCAGAAGCAGCTTCTGACCATCGCCCGGGCGCTGCTGGCCAACCGGCCGCTGCTGATCCTGGACGAGGCCACCTCGAACGTGGACACCCGCACCGAGCTGCTGCTGCAAAAGGCGATGGACCGTCTGATGGGCGGCAGAACCAGCTTCGTGATCGCCCACCGGCTCTCCACCATCGTCAATGCCGACCGGATCCTTGTGATCCGCGACGGGCAGATCGTCGAGCAGGGGAGCCACAGGGAGCTGCTCGACCGGCACGGCTTCTACTATGAGCTCTTCACCAGCCAATACAAAATCTAATGATTTCACCCGGCCGTATCCCGATTCAGAGATACGGTCGGGTGATTGTTATTCGGAAGCCAGTGCTTCCGCGGTGATGGCGGAGACCTCATAGGCGGTTCGCTGCTGCAAAACTCCGTTTGGGAGCTGCTTGGTGTATTCCCGGCTCTGCAGGCGGCCGGTCAGGTGGACCTGTGCGCCGACGGACAGATATGCGATTTCCCGTGCGGTCCGGCCCCAGAAAATGCAGGGCAGATAGTCGGTCCGGTGATAGGGACGGTTGACGGCCAGCATCACGTCGCAGATCTCCCGCCCCAGCGGGGTCCGGCGGAAAACCGGGTCCTTGCACAGCGTTCCGGTCAGCTCCGCCCGATTGTCCGGTTCCTCGTCGGAGGGTTCGAGCTGCTCGGCGAAGACCGAGATGACCAGATGCCGCCCGTCCTCGCTGACCTGATTATAGGATCGGATCTGTCCGGTGAGCACGGCGCGCTCGCCCCAGCAGACGTCCGCGGCGTCCAGCAGCTCCCAGTCCGCGAGAACCGGGATCCGGTCCACGGTTCCGGACAGACGCGGAACGGCGAGCACAGTGCGGTAAAACTTTCTGCCGTGGTTTTCGTGGGAAAAGGCCGGCGCCGCGTCGATTTCCCCGCAGAGCCGGATCCGGTTGATGATTGTTTGTTCTTCCATTGCGCCACCTCATTTTTGTTATCCTACCGGATTGTATGAGGCGGAAGGAAGCGGTAGAACCGCAAGCATACCGGAAAGCGCGTC
>CAMOLY010000130.1 GCA_946619065.1 uncultured Clostridia bacterium
ACCACGTCGGCGTCGGTCTGACGGCCCACGCGGTAGACGAATTCCTTGATCTCGTCGGTGATATGGGGGATCACCTGGACCGTGGCACCCAGGTATTCGCCCCGGCGCTCCTTGTTCAGCACGTTCCAGTAGACCCTGCCGGAGGTCAGGTTGGACCACTTGTTCAGATTCTCGTCGATGAAGCGCTCGTAGTGGCCCAGGTCCAGGTCCGTCTCCGCCCCGTCCTCGGTGACGTAGACCTCCCCGTGCTGGTAGGGGCTCATGGTGCCGGGGTCCACGTTGATGTAGGGGTCCAGCTTCTGGGCGGCTACCTTCAGCCCCCGGGCCTTCAGGAGCCGGCCCAGGGAGGCCGCCGTGATGCCCTTGCCCAGGCCGGAGACCACGCCGCCGGTCACAAAAATATATTTCGTCATGGATGTCTCCTCCCTCACTCCCATTCCACCGTTGCCGGCGGCTTGGATGAAATATCATAGACCACTCTGGATATGCCGGGAACCTCATTGGTGATGCGGCTGCTGGCCCTGGCCAGAACGTCATAAGGCAGGCGCGTCCACTCTGCCGTCATAAAATCGTCCGTGGAAACCGCCCGAAGGGCCACTGTAAGGCCGTAGGTCCTTGCGTCTCCCATGACGCCCACGGTACGGGTGTCCGTCAGCACGGCGAAATACTGGTTCGGCCCTTCCGGAAGCCTCGCGGCGTCGATTACCTCACGGAAGATAGCGTCCGCCTCCTGAAGGGCATTTACCCTTTCCTTTGTGATCTCCCCGATGATCCGCACCGCCAGGCCCGGCCCGGGGAAGGGCTGCCGCCATACCAGCTCCTTTGGCAGCCCCAGCATGGTGCCCACCTGCCGGACCTCATCCTTAAACAGCTCCCGCAGGGGCTCTACGATCTGTTCGAAGGAGATCACCTCCGGCAGACCGCCCACGTTGTGATGGCTCTTGATCACAGCGGAGTCACCCTTGCCGCTCTCAATCACGTCGGGGTAGATCGTCCCCTGGGCCAGAGCATGGATCTGGCCCAGGTTCTTTGCCTGCTCCTCAAACACCCGGATGAATTCTTCTCCGATGATTTTCCGTTTTCGCTCCGGGTCCCGGACGCCGGCCAGCTTTTGCAGAAAACGTTCCCGGGCGTTCACCCGGATCAGCCGGACGCCGAAGCGGTTTTGGAAGGTCTGCTCCACAAAATCAGCCTCGCCCTTCCGCAGCAGACCGTGGTCCACAAAGACGCAGACCAGGTTCTGCCCGATGGCCCTGTGCAGCAGCAGGGCCGCCACCGAGGAGTCCACACCGCCCGACAGAGCCAGCAGAACCCGCTTCCTCGAGAGCCTGGTCCGGTAATCGGCAATGATCCGATCTGCGTAATCCAGCGCGCTCCAATCACCCTTGCAGCCGCAGACGGAAAAGAGAAAATTCCGAAGAATCTGTCTGCCATATTCGGTGTGGGTCACCTCCGGATGAAACTGTACGCCATAGAGCTTCTTCGCGTCGCAGCCCAGGGCGGCGCAGGGGCATTTTTCCGTGTTTGCAAGGACCTGCCAGCCCTCCGGCAGAGTGCTGACGTAGTCCGTATGACTCATCCAACAGGTGCTTGATTCCGGGACGTCCTGAAACAGCAGATGCGGCCTTGACCGCAGCGTTGTCTTTCCGTACTCGCTGCCGGTTTCGGCCTTTGACACAGCTCCGCCCTCCAAAAAAGCCAGCAGCTGCGCGCCGTAGCAAATTCCCAGAATCGGAATCCCCAGCTCCAGGACCTCCGCGTCGCAGCGGGGCGCGGCGGGGTCGTACACGCTGTTGGGCCCGCCGGTAAAGATGACGCCCCGATACCCGGCGCTTTGGATCTCGCCGGGAGAAACGCGGTCATAGGCTGCGATCTCGGCATAAACCCCCAGCTCCCGCACTCTGCGGGCGATGAGCTGGTTATACTGGCCGCCGAAATCCAAAACAAGGATCTTTTCCATCTGCATCCTCCATCACAGTTCAATGGCTGCAGGCTGTTCTGCAGCTTCGGAAAGCAGCGGCTCAACCTTCTGTAAAAACCGCTCTACCTGCTCCGGACAGCGACCGATATACAGAAGCGGGTCCAGAAGCTCATTCAGTTCTCCTTCGGACAATCCAAAGGCCGGCTCCCGGGAAAGCCGCTGCAGCAGATCGCAGGGCTCGCCGTTTTTCATGTTTGCTGTGGCCTCCATGGAGCAGCGACGGATGATCTCATGCAGCTGCTGCCGGTCTCCGCCTCGCTTGACCGCCTCCATCAAAAGATTCTCTGTGGCAAGGAATGGAAGATATTCCCGGACCGCCGCTTCCACCATACGTTCGTTGACCCGCAGACCGTCCGTCACGTTCTGCGCCAGACGAAGGATGGCGTCCGCCGCCAGAAAGCCCTCCGGCATGGAGATGCGGCGGTTGGCGGAGTCGTCCAACGTCCGTTCCAGCCACTGGGTCGAGGCGGTCATGGCAGCGTTCATTGCGTCTGCCATCAAAAAACGCGCCAGGGAGCAGATGCGCTCACAGCGCATGGGATTGCGCTTGTAGGCCATGGCGGAGGAGCCGATCTGTTCCTCCTCAAAGGGCTCCTCCAGCTGCCGGTCATGCTGCAAAAGGCGGATGTCGGTTGCCATTCGATACGCGCTCTGGGCGATGGAGGACAGGACGTTCAGAATGCGGCTGTCCAGCTTGCGGGGGTAGGTTTGCCCGCAGACCGGGTAGCATTCCGAAAAGCCGAACGCTTCTGCCAGGGTGCGGTTCATCTCGTCGATCTTTTTCGCGTCGCCGCCGAAGAGCTCCAGGAAGCTTGCCTCGGTCCCCGTGGTCCCCCGGCAGCCGAGGAATTTGATCTGGCTGAGGACGAAATCCAGCTCCTCCAGATCAGAGAGAAAATCCTGCATCCACAATGTTGCGCGTTTGCCCACCGTGACCGGCTGGGCCGGCTGGTAGTGGGTATAGCCCAAAGTTGGCGTGTCCTTCCAGCGCTCGGCAAACCGGGCCAGATTTGCCAACACGGCTTGCAGCTCCTTGCGCAGATGCAGCAGAGCGTCCCGGTAGAGGATCAGATCGGCGTTGTCGGTCACGAAGCAGCTCGTGGCGC
>CAMOLY010000131.1 GCA_946619065.1 uncultured Clostridia bacterium
CTACCACAACCGCAAGCCGAAGCAGGGCTCCTGAGCCGTTCCGAGGGAACGCTGATACGAAACTCCGATTAAAATCTTTAGATTATAATCGGAGCGGCACCGTGCTTCGCACGCTGCCATTTTGTGCCTACGGCACAAAATCCGTCTCATGCGAACTCCAACGCGCCTCCGGCGCTATAAAATGCTTTTTAAAGCATTTTAATGGAGTTCAGCATGAAAAAAGAGAATCCGTCAAAAATCCCGGTGGGATTTTTGACGGATTCTCTTTGCAGATTATTCTTTATCAATCAGCAGCTCGGCGATCTGGATCGCGTTCGTCGCGGCGCCCTTGCGGATCTGGTCGCCGCAGCACCACAGGCAGAGGCCCCGCTCGTCGGTCAGATCCTCGCGGAGTCTGCCCACGTAGACCAGGTCCTGGTCGGAGGTGTCCAGCGGCATCGGATACAGCTGCTGTGAAAGGTCGTCCACCAGGCGGCAGCCCGGCGCGTACTGCAGGGCAAGCCGCGCCTCGCGAAGGCTGATCCTGCGGGCAAACTGCGCCTGCACCGAAATGGAGTGGCTGCGGGTCACCGGAACCCGGACGCAGGTACAGGAGACCTTCAGATCCGGCAGATGCAGGATCTTCCTGCCCTCGTACTGGAGCTTCATCTCCTCGGAGGTATAGCCGGCTTCCTGCTCGGAGCCGATCTGCGGGATCAGATTGTAGGCAATCTGATAGGGGAAGACCTTCGGCTCCACCTTCTTGCCGCTGCGCAGGGCAGCGACCTCCTCGTTGAGCTCAATCGGTCCGCCCGCTCCGGCACCGGAGACCGCCTGATAGGTGGAGACCACCATGCGCTCAATCGGCGAGAGCTTCCGCAGAGCGTTGACTGCGGTAACCGTGATCACCGTGGAGCAGTTGGGGTTCGCCACAATGCCCTTGTGATTCCGGACGTCCTCGGGGTTAACCTCGGGAACCACCAGCGGCACGTCGTCCCGCAGACGGAAGGCAGAAGAATTGTCAATGAAAACCGCGCCGGCCTTGACAATCTCCGGGGCAAACTGCTTCGCCACCTCCGACGAAGCCGCGCCGAGGACGATGTCCAGTCCTTCAAACGCGCCTTCCTCGGCCAGCTCGATCTGGATCGGGCCGCTGTCCCAGGCGACGACCTTGCCCGCGCTGCGCTCGCTGGCAAACAGGTGCAGCTCGCTGATCGGGAATTCCCGCTCCAGCAGGATCTTCATCATTTCCCGTCCGACCGCTCCGGTCGAGCCGAGGATGCCGACTTTGTATTGTTTCATGGGTTAGCCTCCTTTACTTTACAAAACTGTTGTAGAGGACGCGGACGGCGGCATTGAAGTCCCGGTTTTCCACGCCAAAGATGATATTGACCTCCTGCGGGCTTTGGGAGATCAGGCGGATGTTGATGCCCTCCGCGCCAAGCGCGGAGAAGATCTGCCCGGAGATGCCCGGGCGCCGGGCCATCTTCCGCCCGACCGCCGCCACGATCGCGATCCCGTCGGTGATTGCCAGGCTGTCCGGCTCCATCGCCTTGATCAGGTCGGCCGCGATGCTGTCCGCCTGCTTTTTCAGCTGCTTCGTCTCCACCACCAGGGAAACCGTGTCGATGCCGTTGGGGGTGTATTCAACCGCGACGGCGTGGGCCTCGAAGATTTCGAAGATCTTCCGCATCGTCCCCATCTGGGAGGAGAGGCCCTTCTTCGAAACGCTGACCACCGAAAAGTCCTTCTTGCCGGCGATGCCGGTGATGAAGCGGTGGCCTTCGGCGCCGTCGTCATCGTCAAAATGATCCATAATGATGGTTCCGGGGTGGGCCGGATCGTTCGTGTTGCGGATGTTCAGCGGAATATTCTTCTCCGCCACCGGGAAGATCGTGTCCTCATGCAGGACCTGGGCTCCGAGGTAGCTGAGCTCCCGCAGCTCGGTATAGGTCACCCGGGGGATCGGCTCTGGATTTTCGACGATCCGGGGATCCGCCATCAGGATGCCGGAGACGTCGGTCCAGTTTTCGTAGATCTCCGCGTCCAGCGCAGCCGCCGCCAGGGCACCGGTGATGTCCGAGCCGCCGCGGGTAAAGGTGCGGATGCTGCCGTCCGGCCCGAGACCGTAGAAGCCGGGGATCACGATCTTCCGGCCCTCGGCAAGCCTGCGCAGGGCGGCGTAGGAGTAGTCCTTGTCTACGCTGCCGTCGAGCTTGAAGCGCAGCCACTCGGCGGCGTCCACAAAGTCGAAGCCCAGATAGTCCGCCATCAGCCGGGCGGAGAGATACTCGCCCCGGGAAGCCAGCTCATCCTCGCTGATCCCGTCGTCCATATCGGCGCGGATCTTCTCCAGCTCGGATTCCAGGTCGGTGGACAGGCCGAGCTCGTTGCGGATCTCCAGATACCGGTCCGAAATCATCCCGAACACCGAGTCGACGGAGACACCGTATTTCATATGTGCATAGCACAGATAGAGCAGATCCGTTACCTTGTGATCCGTTTTGGACCGCTTCCCTGCCGCGGAGACCACGACAACGGAACGGGAAGCATCGTAATCCACAATGGATTTCACTTTTGCGTACTGGGCCGCGCTCGCCATCGAGCTGCCGCCGAATTTCAAAACCTTCCGCATGGGAACTCCTCCATCCGATCAGATTTCGGAAAATCGCAGGAACCGTCGGAGATGCCCGCAGTTCAATCTATGCAAAGCATCCGGGTCGGGTTCCGGCGAATTCGCCCGAAACGGCCAAGAGAATACCGGATTACAGTCAGTATAGCATTCCGGACCGGAAATTGCAAGATTGAAGCCGGGAAAAATGCAGGCGGGGGAAAAAAGATTCCGGACCTGGATTTGACAAGACGGACGATCTGTGATACGATGGCTGCAGGAAGAATACGCGGGCGTGGTGGAATTGGCAGACACGCCGGATTTAGGTTCCGGTGGGAAACCATGCAGGTTCGAGTCCTGTCGCCCGCACCAACAAGAAAAGGGGCTGTAAAAAAAGTCCCATAACGAAAAGTGAGAAGTCGCGAAAAACGGCTTCTCATTTTT
>CAMOLY010000132.1 GCA_946619065.1 uncultured Clostridia bacterium
TCGGAAGCAGGAGATTCGCTTCCAGAACCTGTTGTTTCAATTCTTCCAGCATGATGTTTCCTCCTGATTTCTGAACCGCCGTGCGGTCCTGTTTTTTCTGATGATTATCGTTCCTGTTCCGCCTCTGCCGCTTCCTTTTCAGCAGCCGCAGGAGCAGCCTTCTTCAGCCCCGCCGCAGCCGCAGCCCTCTTCGTGGCCGCCGCAGCCGCATCCGCAGCTTCCGCTGCAGCCGCCGCATCCGCCGTCGTCCGGGCTCGTGGGAAGCTGTCCCGTGACCAGCAGGTCTGACGCCGTGTCCGCGTCTCCGCTGTAGCCGACGATGGGCACGATGCCGTAGCTGAGCAGGGCCGCCTTGCCTTCGCCGCCCATGTTGCCCACGATGACTGCGTCCACATTCAGTTCCTTCATAAGATCCGCCATCTGCTGGTGTCCGGAGCGGTCGGAGCTGTCCACCAGCTTCTTGGTGCAGTCGCTGACGTATTCGCCGTACTCATACACCGCAAACATCGGACAGTGCCCGAAATGGCCGTAGATTTCCCCGTCCTGATAGGCAACCGCTACTCTCATCTCAGGCCTCTTCCTCCAGGGGCAGGTCCTGCTCCAGGCTGTCGACCAGGGCCGAGACATACTCGCCGCTCACCTGCTCCACCTGACCGGCGTCCACCATGGCGGTGATATTGGGGTCGATGGGCAGACGGGCCACATGGGCGATGTCGAATTCCTTCGCCACGCTGTCCGCCTGGCTGGCGCCGAAGATCTCATGCTTCTTTCCGCAGTCCGGGCAGGTGAAGTAGCTCATGTTCTCCACGAGGCCCAGCACCGGCACGTTCATCATCTCCGCCATTCTCACGGCCTTCGCCACGATCATGCCGACCAGATCCTGGGGCGTCGTCACGATGACGATGCCATCAATGGGCAGGGACTGAAAAACCGTCAGCGGCACATCGCCGGTTCCGGGAGGCATATCCACGAACATATAGTCCACATCTCTCCACAGCACGTCGGTCCAGAACTGGGTCACCGCGCCCGCAATGACCGGTCCGCGCCATACCACGGGCTCCGTCTCGTTCTCGAGGATCAGGTTGATGGACATCACCTGCAGACCGGTCTGCGTGGTCACGGGGATCAGATACTGCTCGGTGCCGGTTGCGTGTTCATGGATGCCGAAGGACTTCGGAATCGAGGGGCCCGTGATGTCCGCGTCCAGCACGGCGCAGCTGTGGCCGCGGCGCTGCATCTCGGAAGCGAGAAGGCTCGTGACGAGGCTCTTGCCGACGCCGCCCTTGCCGCTCACCACGGCAATGACCTTTTTAACACTGGAATAGGGGTTCAGCTCTTTGAGAAAACTCTCCGGCTTGCGCTCGGAACAGTTGGAACTGCAGCTGGAGCAATCATGATTGCATTCTGCCATTTTGTTGTATCATCCTTTCGCGGTTTTGTTCTAACCTGATCATTATAACAGAATTCCCGTTTTCGTCAATCACCCCTTGCCGCCGGAAGACAAAATCCCCGTCCGGTACACAGCCGAGCGGGGATTCTGCTTATATTCCTATATATTAATGTTAATGATGAATGATGCTGTGTTCTCTTCAGCTTCCGTCATAGACCACCTGGGCTTCATCGCTGTAGAACAGGGACAGATACTCCTCCAGGGTGATTCCCAGAGAATGGATGCTCTCCGCAATTCCTTCCCCGACATAGCGGTAGTGCCAGGGATGCCATCCGAAGCCGGTGATGTCTTCGGTGTCCGGGGGATAGCGCTGGATAAATCCGTACTTCCAGGCATTTTCCTCCAGCCACTGCACTGTCGGCGTCTCCGCCTGTCTCGCGTCCGTCGCGCGGTATCCCTCATCCACGATGTCCACCGCAAGCCCAAGCTCATGCTCGCTGCGGCCGGCGGCGGCAATCAGCTTCGAGGTTTCCGCTTCCGCCTCTTCCGGGCTTCGGCCCTCATCCACCAGCTGCTGAAAACGCTCGTCGTGCAGCACCAGCTGTTCGTCCACGCTGCGGTAAGCCGCGGCAAGCACCGGGTTTCTCCCGGCCGCCCGGCAGTCTGCAAGCATGCGCCGCAGCGGCTCGGCACAGCTCCGGTCCACCCGCATGCCGTTTTCCGCCTCCACGAGCCGCGCGGAAAAGCCGGTCTCCGAGACCGGGTTCCACGGATTCACCAGCGTGGTCAGGCGGGTGCGCGCGCCGTAGGAGCGCCAGGAATAAAACCGGAGTCCGGCAAACACCATCAGGGCCGCCACCACAATAATCGCCGCAACGCGCACATAGGGGCTGAGTTTTTTGCTCAGATACGAAACCGGCATCCGTTTCCCTTCTCTCTTCTTTCCGCAGTTTTCGCCCGCAGTCTGCGAGCCTTCTCCGGTTCTGCGCCCCTCGCTGCAGTGGCCGCTTCCCCGGAATATTTCGTTCATCTTATCATATTATTGTAAAAATTGCTTGAAATTCACCGATCTTTTATGGAATTTTAAGATTTACTCAGAAGGACTCTTCCATCTTTTCGCACTTTGTGCTATACTGGGCCAATCTTAACGCTTTCTTAGCGCTGATATTCTCATTTTTTATGTTGCTTTAATGCTTCATCTCTCGGTCCGTCAATACTACCAGTCAATGTGAGGCTCTGATACCATGAAGAAAAAACTCAAGCAGGTCCTGATCGGGACTCCCCTTGCCGATTCCGAACTCGGAAACGAGAAGTTCAACGTCCTCTGGGGCATTCCCGTATTCGCCAGTGACGCAATCTCCTCGGTGAGCTATGCCGGAGAAGAGATCCTTCTGGTTCTGATCCCGGTGCTCGGGATGCTGTCCTATCATTACTTTCTGCCCATTGTCGCCGCCATCATCGGTCTGCTGCTGATTCTCGTTTTCTGCTACCGTCAGACCATCGACGCCTACCCCCAGGGCGGCGGCGCCTATATCGTCGCGCATGAAAACCTCGGCCAGACGCCCGGTCTGGTGGCCGGCGGCGCGCTGATCATCGGCTATATTCTCACCGTGGCGGTCAGTGCCTGCGCCG
>CAMOLY010000133.1 GCA_946619065.1 uncultured Clostridia bacterium
GCTGGGTCACGCAGCGGCCGCGCGGGGTTCTGGTTAAAAATCCAATTTGCATCAAGTAGGGCTCATAGACATCCTCCAGCGTCACCGCCTCCTCGCCGATGGTGGCGGCAAGCGTCTCCAGACCAACCGGACCGCCGCCGTAGTTCTCAATGATGGCGCGCAGCATCCGGTGGTCGATGCGGTCGAGGCCGAGCGCGTCGACCTGCAGACGCTCGAGGGCATGATCCGCGGCCTGCTTCGTGATCACCCCGTCATAAAAGACCTGGGCAAAATCGCGCACGCGGCGCAGGATCCGATTGGCGATCCGCGGCGTTCCTCGGCTGCGGGAGGCGATTTCCCGCGCGCCGTCCGAGTCGATCTCCATTCCGAACAGCGCAGCGGAGCGCTTGACGATCCGCGTCAGCTCTTCCGGCTTGTACAGCTCCAGGCGGAGGGAGACGCCGAAGCGGTCGCGCAGCGGAGACGAGAGCTGGCCGGCACGGGTTGTGGCGCCGATCAGCGTAAACCTGGGAAGATCCAGCCGGATCGAATTCGCGCTGGGGCCCTTGCCCACAATGATGTCGATGGCGAAATCCTCCATTGCAGGGTACAGGATCTCCTCGACGACGCGGTTGAGCCGGTGAATCTCGTCAATAAACAGAATGTCGCCGGCATTCAGATTGGTCAGCAGGGCGGCCAGGTCGCCGGGCTTCTCGATTGCCGGGCCGGAGGTAATGCGGATGTTGACGCCCATTTCGTTGGCGATGACGCCCGCCAGCGTCGTCTTGCCGAGACCGGGAGGGCCGTAGAGCAGGACGTGGTCGAGGGGCTCGTTTCTGCGCTTTGCGGCCTCGATGTAGACCGCCAGATTCTCCTTCGCCTCTTCCTGGCCGGTGTAGTCCGCCAGCGTCCTCGGGCGAAGCGATATCTCGCCCTCGTCCATCGGCGTTACGGAGGCCGTTACGATCGGGGCTTCGTAGTCCTGGGTAAAATCAATGCTCATTGCTGCCCTCCCTTACTTTGTCACCATCGCGCGCAGACCGTACCGGATCAGCTCCTCCACCGAGAGCTTCTCCGGGTCCGCACCCTTGAGCGCGGCAGCAGCCTCCGACTGGGAGTAGCCGAGCTCCGCCAGCGCGGCGGTGGCGGTGGCCAGTCTGCCGCTGAGATTCGGATTGACTGCCCCGGCAGAAGCAGGGCCGGCGGAAAAGTCCAGCTCTCCGCCGAGCTTGTCCTTGAGCTCCAAAATGATTCGCTTCGCGGTCTTGGCGCCGATGCCCTTGGCGCGGGTAATGGCCTTCTCGTCTCCGGTCAGGATGGAGAGCGAGAGCTGATCCGGCGTCATCGCCGAGAGAATCGCCAGGGCAGAGGACGGCCCGACACCGGTCACACTGAGGAGCTGCTCGAACAGACGCAGCTCCTCCCGGGTGGAGAAGCCGTAGATGTCGAAAGCGTCTTCCTTGATGTTGCAATAGGTAAACAGGCGATGTTCCTCGCCGACCCGGAGCTGGGAGAGGGTGTAATTGCTGGCGAAGCAGGCATAGCCGACGCCGCCGCAGTCCACCACCGCCAGGTTCGCATCCAGCAGGGCGATTTTGCCGTTGAGATAGTAGAACATATTTCAGTTTCCTTCCGTTGTCTGCCTCAGTTTGGAAAGCAGGGAGCTTTCCGCTCTGGCATGGCAGAGCGCAATCGCGATTGCGTCCGCCGCGTCGTCCGGGCGGGCGACCTTTTCCATGTGCAGCAGACGTTTCGTCATCTCCATGACCTGCCGCTTTTCCGCTTTGCCGTAGCCGACCACAGCCTGCTTGACCTGCATCGGGGTGTATTCGAAAATCGGAACGCCGGACTTGGCCAGCGCAAGCAGGATCACGCCCCTGCCGTGGGAGACGCCGATGCCGGTCGTGATATTGTGGCCCCAGAACAGCTCCTCGACTGCGGAGGCGTCCGGCTTCGTGACCTCGATCAGACGCATGACGTCATCATAGAGGATCTCCAGCCGCTGCGGAAAGGGCAGATCCTTCGGCGTGGTGACCGTGCCGTATTGGAGCAGATTCAGATTCAGGCCATCTGACCGGATCAGCCCAAAGCCTGTGGTCGCATAGCCGGGGTCAATTCCCAGGATCCGCATCCTACAGCTTTCCCGCTCGGGCGATCCAGAAATAGTACAGGATCACACCGATGATGACCAGGGCGAAGAGCACCCAGGCAAGGACCCGGATCCCCTTTGACCGTTCCACATAAGGCTCCTTGTTCTGTTCCGCTTCCTGTTTTTCTGCTGCCGCCATCGCGTCGTGCTCGAGCGCCTCGCGGGATTTGTATTCCGCCATGCGATCATCTCCTTTTTGCATATCATAGCATACCGGTGAAAAAAAAGCAATCATTTTAGAGGCAGCCCAAGTTCGGACATGCAACGATAAGCTTGCAATTTCGGACGTTTCGTGATATATATTTTATTGGAATTTGTGTATATTCCGGTTCGTCTCCCTTCCCGCTTCATGATTCCGGACAAGCGGGTGTCAGATCATTTCAGAAAGGATGTGCCGACTATGCGAAAACGTCTGTTGGCCGTTTTCCTCATTCTCGCGCTGACGGCAGCGCTTCTGCCCGCGACTGCCATACCGGCAGACGCTGCGGGCGGGACCATTCGGATCACCGCGCAGCCCAAGGATGTGACCGCCCAGGACGGCGCGACAGTCTCCTTCTCCGTCACGGCTGCAGGCGACGGTCTGAGCTACAAATGGCAGTATTCGGCAAACGGCGGCGCCTCCTGGGTCAACTGCAGCTCCGCCGGATACAACACCCCTGTCTTTTCCTTCAGCGCCGCCCAGCGTTTCGACGGCAGACGCTTCCGCTGCGTGGTGTCCAATCCGGACGGCAGCGTCACCAGCGAGGCTGCAAAGCTCACCATCGACAACCGGCCGCTGATCACCGTGCAGCCCGTGGACGTCTCCGCCCGGATCGGCGACGCCGTTTCCTTCTCCGTCACGGCTGCAGGCGACGGTCTGAGCTACAAATGGCAGTATTCGG
>CAMOLY010000134.1 GCA_946619065.1 uncultured Clostridia bacterium
CCATAACGAGTGTAAGTGCAAGTGCGATGATCTTTTTCATGGTTTCCTCCTGTTTAAAAATAAGTGTTTTTTATAATTTGCAGGTTGCCCTGCGAATTACCAAGCGGAAAGGTTCCATAGAGAACCGGAATACGAAAACGGTTTAATGATCCTGTTGGGAAAAACCAACTGTTTTGAACTGCAAAAGGGCTTAATCGTTTTCGATAGTTAAAATACCGCTTTTTTTGCCAAAAAGCAAGACCTAATTTCATTTTTAGCAAGATGCATAAAATCAAGTAACTATTTTTGTGCGAAATAACGAAGGACGTTTTCGCAAAAAAGACTTGCAATTTGCCGGAAATTCGACTAATCTATAATAAATCAGCTTAAACGTTTACGTAAAGGAGATTCGCCATGAAGTACGGTCATTTTGATGATGAGAGGCGCGAGTATGTCATCACGACTCCGCGCACTCCGCTGCCATGGATTAACTATCTCGGAAATGAGGACTTTTTCACCCTGCTGAGCAACACGGCCGGCGGCTACAGCTTCTACCGTGACGCCAGATTGCGGAGGATCACACGCTACCGCTACAACAACTGCCCGCTGGACCAGGAGGGCTTCCATCTTTATATAAAAGACGGAAACAGCGTGTGGAACCCAGGCTGGCAGCCGGTTCAGGCAGAGCTCGACGAGTACAGCTGCAGACACGGCCTGGGATATACGGTCATTGAAGGCTCAAAGAACGATGTCCGCGTGACGCAGGAATTCGTGGTGCCGAAGGGCGAGACGTGCATGCTGATGCGCGTCACGGTCTCCAACGAGTCCAAGCAGGAGAAGACGCTGCGCCTCTTCCCATATCTGGAGTTCTGCCTCTGGGACGCGATGGATGACTCGTCCAACTTCCAGAGAAACTTTTCCACCGGCGAGGTGGAGGTCGTCGGCGCGGCGATCTATCATAAGACCGAGTACCGTGAACGCAGGAATCACTATGCGGTCTTCTGGGCCAATCGGAAACCGCAGAGCTTTGACACGTCCCGTGATGCCTTCATCGGTGTATACGGCAGCCCGGCGAGACCGGAAGCGGTCTTCGGAAACGGCTGCACCGGAAGCATCGCACACGGCTGGCAGCCGATCGCAGCGCAGCAGTTTGACCTTGCCCTTCGTCCGGGCGAGAGTGACAGCCTGGTGTTCGGGCTGGGATATATCGAAAACCCTGAGGAGGAAAAATGGGAGAGCCTCGGCGTGATCAACAAGAAACCCGCGGAGGCCATGATCGCGCGTTTTGCGGACGACCAGGCGTTTGACGGGGCGATGGAGACGCTGAAGGCCTTCTGGACGGAGCTCCTGAGCGGATATGAGGTCCGCAGCGGCGACGAGAAGCTTGACCGCATGGTCAACATCTGGAACCAGTACCAGTGCATGGTCACCTTCAACATGAGCCGCAGTGCCAGCTACTTCGAAAGCGGCATGGGAAGAGGCATGGGCTTCCGCGACTCCTGCCAGGATCTGCTGGGCTTCGTCCACATGATCCCGGAGCGGGCGCGCGAGCGCATCCTGGACATCGCGGCGACGCAGTTCCCGGACGGCAGCGCCTATCACCAGTATCAGCCCCTGACCAAGAAGGGAAATCTCGCGGTGGGCAGCGGCTTCAACGACGATCCGCTGTGGCTGATCGCCGGAACGGATGCCTATCTCTGCGAGACCGGCGACTGGAGCATTCTGGACGAGCAGGTCGACTTTGACAACGATCCGACCCAGGCCCAACCGCTCATGGAACACCTGCGCCGGAGCTTTAACTTCACAAAGACGCATCTCGGACCGCACGGACTTCCTCTGATCGGCCGCGCGGACTGGAACGACTGCCTGAACCTGAACTGCTTCTCGGAGCACCCGGGCGAGAGCTTCCAGATCACCGGACCCAGCGAGGGACCCGTGGCGGAGAGCGTTTTTATCGCCGGCATGTTCGTCAAGTACGGCGGGGCTTATGTGCGCATCTGCCGCCATCTCGGCCTGAACGAGGAAGCGGAGGAAGCGGAAAAGGCGGTTGCCCAGGTTGAGAAGGCGACACTGGACGCCGGCTGGGACGGCGCGTGGTTCCGCAGAGCCTTCGATGCCTTCGGCCATGTGGTGGGCGGAAAGGAATGCGAAGAAGGCCAGATCTTCATCGAGCCCCAGGGCATGTGCGTCATGGCGGGCATCGGCAAGGAAACCGGAGAAGCCGAAGCGGCCCTGAAGAGCGTCGAAGAGCGTCTGGATACCAGATACGGCATTGTCCTGCTGCAGCCTGCTTATACGAAATATCATCTGGAGCTCGGCGAGATCTCCAGCTATCCTCCCGGATACAAGGAAAACGCGGGAATCTTCTGCCACAACAATCCGTGGATCGTCTGCGCGGAGGCGGAGCTCGGCCACGGCGACCGGGCCTTCCAGGTCTATCGGAGAACCGCCCCGGCCTACATCGAGGACATCAGCGACATCCATCGGACGGAGCCTTACGTCTACAGCCAGATGATTGCCGGCAGAGATGCCGCCAGCTTCGGTGAAGGGAAGAACAGCTGGCTGACCGGTACGGCGGCCTGGACCTTCCTGAGCATCAGCCAGGCGATCCTCGGCCTGAAGCCCACGCTGGACGGCCTGATGGTTGACCCGTGCCTGCCCTCCGAGATGAAGGGCTTCCAGGTGACGAGACGCTACCGCGGCGCGGTCTATCACATCACGGTGAAGAATCCGAACGGGAAGCAGCACGGCATCAAGACGGTTCTGGTCAACGGAGCCGAACAGGAAAGCAACATTCTCGCACCGGCGCCCGCGGGCAGCAGCGTGAAGGTGGAGATCGTGATGGGCTGAGCCCGGAACGTGAATCATAAAAAAGATCGGCAGCCCGGCTTCAAAGGAAACCGGGCTGCCGATCTTTTTTATTCAGGTGAACGGTCGGGTTTATTCCGCGTAGCCCATGGGGTTGTGGGACTGCCA
>CAMOLY010000135.1 GCA_946619065.1 uncultured Clostridia bacterium
GCCTCCCGCCAGTCCTCCGCGGCCTGGATGATGATGGCGTTGGCCATCTCCTCCCAGACAAACCGCTCGTTTTCATTGAGAGCGGCCTTCAGCCTGTCCACCGGGTGACGGGGTCCGGAGCGCCGGCGCTTTCTGCCGTATCGCTTCGCCCGCTCCTCCCGCTCGACGTTGCGGAGGGCGAGATAGGCGGTCATATCCTTATAGCCCTCGGCGTTATACATGTCTCTGCTGCCGGTTCTGTGTTTGTTATAATCCTTCTGCCGCATGCTCTTCCCTCCTCAAAACTCGGTGGGCACGAAAACGCGCTCTTTTTTCGGTTTCACGGCCATGCCCGGGTGGCCCTTGTCCTGCTGGCGGGAAAGCCAGGAAACGATAAACCTCCGCACGCCGTTTCTGGTTTTGCGCAGCTTGGGGTTTGCCAGGCACCAGGAACGCATCTCTCTCAGTTCCTGCTCCACATCCACCGCGGGATAGGCCAGCTTCCACTCCGCCATGTCCTTCTCTTCCGCAAAAAATTCACTGCCGTCATTCAGGGGAATAGCCGGCGCAGCAGCGGAAGGAACTTCCGACTCTGCGCTGATAATATTGGTTTGGAATGGAATGGTTTGGTCTGGATTGGTTTGGTCTGGTTTGGTATTACCTGCCCGGGCAGGATCCTCGCTGCTCGGGCATGCCTGAGAACCCTCTTCCCTGTGATATCTCCCGTTTGCGGCAACACTGGCATGGCGGCTGCGCTTTTGGGCTTTTGCCTCTTCCTCCTTCGCCCGGGCGGCATAGTGGTCGTCCTTGTTCATCACCCGCACGGCGTAGAACCGGCAGTCGCCGGTGAGGTCGATGGGGGTGCCGTCCTGCCCGTAGCGCAGAAGCGCGCGGATCAGGCGGCCGAAGTTCTCATCGCTCAGGGGCTCCATCTCTGAAAGGTACTCAATCGGCACGGGGACATATTCTCTCGCCATCTGTTTTCCTCCTTCTGAGTCGGTTTTGTTGGTTGTTGCCTTCAATCAACAGTCTGGATTATAGCAGGTATGTTGATTGTTGTCAACACTAAAAATAAAAAATAATACCTGTTGACAACGCGCAACAGGTATGGTATACTGTTCCCGGCTGAAAGCCATGTACCGGCATTTTCCCGGCAGGCTTTCAGAGGAAAAAAGCTATTATCTTTGTAAAGGAGTGAGTTGAATGGCAAGAGATGTTCCCCCCTCCCGCCTGGGCGCTGTGGTGGCTGCCAAACGGAAGCTGCTGGGCCTTTCTCAGCGTCAGCTCGCGGAAAAGACAGGGATCAACAACGCCACCATTTCGAAGCTGGAGAAGGACCCCACCATTGTGCCCGACACCCGCACCCTGCAGCTGCTCTCGCAGACGCTGGGGCTGGATTACAACTATCTGCTGACGCTCAATGATGTGATAACGGACGACCGGGATTTGCGGATTATCGCCCGCGCCAAGAACAGCCTTTCGCCGGAGGACCAGAGCCGCATGATGGCCATGCTCCGGACCGCCTTTGACACCGCCTTCGCCGACGCGGAGAGCGACGGCATCGATGAAGCGGATCTTTTCTGATGACGAGATCCGCTGATTTTTTTCGCCCGATCCGCTCTGCCGCCCGGGTGCTGGGCGAGGCGGGCATCGGCACCTATCCGGTGAGCCCGCGGCAGATTCTCAGGCACTACGGCATCCGCTGCCTCTCCTACAGGCAGTTCTGCCGGATGACCGACTACACCGCGGAGGACTGCTTCAGCCTTTTCGGGAAGGACGCCTCCTCCGTCCGCCGCGGGGACCGATACCTGATTTTATATAACGAGGAGCGTACGGACCATCTCCGCTTTCGCTTCACCGTCGCCCATGAGCTGGGGCATATCTTCCTCGGCCACCATGAGGAGGCCGGCACAACGGGGCCCATCAGCGCCGGCAGCACCCTCTATGGGGTGATGGAGCAGGAGGCCGACTGCTTTGCCCGCAACCTTCTTTGCCCCGCCCCCGCCGTGAAAGAGCTTTTTCGCACCTACGGCTATACAAAGGCGGTGCCCCTGCCCGGGGAAAAGCGCACGGAGTGGAAGCGCGGAGTCGTCCTCGCCCCCATCCCGGGGGAGCGCCTGTCGGACGCGGGGCTGGTGGAGCGCGCCTTTCTGCTGACGCCCTCGGCCGCCCGGGTGCGGCTCACCCTTTTGGAGGAGGACATGAGGCGGACGGACAGCGCTTTCACCGATCCCGTCCTCAGCGGCATAAAGCATACGGTGGCCTCCCGCTGCCGCATGTGCCTGGAGCCGAAGATCCCCGGGGCAAGGGCCTGCTACGCCTGCGGGGAGAAGCGCTTCGGCTTTCTCGCCTCCGACAAAAACACCCTCCCGCCCCCGGGGGCCGGGATGCGGAGAATGACCGTCTGCCCCGGGTGCGGCAAGGCGGACCACGACCCGGAGGCCCTCTACTGCACCCGATGCGGGCTCAGCCTCACAAACGAGTGCGAGGGCACGGACAGGGCTGCCCCCGGCCGGAAGGGCAGGCACCCCAACCCGCCCTTCGCCCGCTACTGCGTGGTGTGCGGCAGGCCCACCGCCTACCTTAAGCAGAACCTGCTGACGGAGGAGGGCGAGCTGCTCCCGCCGCCGCCCGAGGTACGAAGCCGAAAGGTGAACCCGCCGCCGAAAGATGAGCTGCGCTTTCACCACACCCTTTTCTGCCCCCGCTGCGGCACGGATAATTCCGACCGCCGCACCGACTGCCGCATCTGCTGCTGTGCACTGGAAAACATCTGCACCGGCTGCGGCTTTGAAGCTCCCTCCGACGCCCGCTACTGCCCCCGCTGCGGCAGAGAGACGCCCTTCGAGGTCTATCACGTCTTCGACCCCGCCGTGCGCAGGCAGGAGGCGCGCCTGGCGAAAAGCATCATCCGCCGTTATGACGAGCGCGGCATCTACTACGAGTGGGACGACGGCCCCCACGGGTGGGACTGA
>CAMOLY010000136.1 GCA_946619065.1 uncultured Clostridia bacterium
CTTTTTGGAGCAGCCCTTGAGACCAGTCATCAGCAGGAAGATCAGTCCTGCCGCCACCAGCGTCAGCAGCAGGGGAAATTGGTTCAGAATCGCGGCAGCGCCGCTTTGTCTCTCTCTCATAGTTTCCTCCAATTTAGAATGCGGCGTAGCCCATCGGGTCGCTGCCGACCTGACCAAGACGATAGACTGCGTACCAGAACAGCGCTGCCATCAGCACAGAAAGGATCCAGGAGCCGACTTTCGAGCGGCTGACCCGGCGGAGAATCTGCTCCGGCAGCGGGAAGCAGAACAGCAGGCCAACGACGAACTGCCAGCCCACCAGCTTCCATTTCGCCTGAAAATCTCCGGGAAGGAAGCCGGCGGTCTTGCCGGCGGCAGGGAAGAGGCGGCCCAGATAGAGCCTGAGATCGCCGTAATCCCGGATCGTGAACATGACCCAGGTCACCATGATGGGGATCAGCACCCAGATATGGGCCAGAACCGAGACGAAGCATTTCCAAACGGTTCCGATCAAGCCCTTTTTCTCCAGCCGCTCGCCGATCCGGAAGCGCTGCACGACGAAGGTCTTCCACAGCCGCTCCAGGACGATGCACACGCCGATCGTCATGCCCCACAGGATGAAGTTGATGCCCTGCGCCGGCTTCCACAGCACCCAGACTGTGACCGGCAGCAGGAGGATCAGCCAGATGTGGCCCAGCAGCGCTGCGGCCAGGGGAGATGCCTCGCCGTCAGCCCCGTGCCCGCGGCGGAAACGGCGGCTCCAGATCGGATCGGCAATCACCGCGACGGAGGCTACCACGCCCCAGAGCAGGTACTTGGGATGCATCCCGTTGCTGTGCCAGAGGGAGGTCAGCAGCCAGACCAGCAGGACGTTCATCACAGTCCGGCCCAGTCCTGCCCGGGAACCGCCCAGGGGGATGTAGACATAGTCCTTGAAGAAGCGCATCAGCGTCATGTGCCAGCGGCGGTAGTAGTCGCCGATCGTGCGGGCAATATAGGGATAGTTGAAGTTCTGGGGCAGGCGGTAGCCCAGCGCGCCGGCGATCCCCATGGCCATAAAGGTGTAGGCCTGCCAGTCCAGGAAAATCTGCAGACTGGTGACGGCGGCGCCGAACCAGGCCAGCTTCGTGGAGATCGACTCATAGCCGATGGTGGAGATCGCGTTGTATTTTCCGTCCCAGAGCGTCATCAGGGGACCGGAGAGCAGAACCTTCATCGCAAAGCCCAGAATAAAATAGCACAGGCCGATCTGCATGGTGGCAAGGGAGAATCTGGGCCGGTTTAGCTGGCCGGAGAGCTCCCCGTAGCGGGTGATCGGGCCCTGAACATACTTCGGGAAGAAGAAGGAGAAGGACGCGAAGCGGAGCGGGCTGTGTTCGGCGGCGATCGTTCCCCGGCCTACGTCGATCACATAGGACAGGAAGGAGAACAGATAGAAGCTCATGCCCAGCATGCTGACGTTCAGCAGCTTGAAGGTCACCAGCGCGATGGTGAGGATTGCGGCGGAGCAGACCGTCGCCAGCTTCCGGCTGGATGTCTGCTCCACGCAATAGCCCAGCACATAGCTGACCGCGGTGAAGCCCAGCGCCCAGAGCCCCGCCTGCCAGCTGTTGACCGCCAGAAAGAGCACACTTGCCGCCAGCATCAGAATCATGGTGTAGCGCTTCGGACAGAAGGCGTAGAGGATCAGAAAGACAGCAAAACCGATCAGAAACGGGATGCTGTTGAACATGACCAAGGCAGAACCCTCCCTGCTTTCACAAAATCTAATATACTATAGCATAGCTTTCCCCAAAAATCAATCCAAACTGTCCGAAAATGCGGTATTCCGCGGAAATCCCGGAAACGGCTTGCCTTTTTGACTGACATATGTTAAAATCAAACAAAATCAGCGCGAAAAACCGCGTCGGACAGAGGATATGCAGATGTTTGAAGAGAAAGATATTCTGAGTTTTCAGGACCTCGGCCTGCCCGAGCAGATTCTGACCGCCCTTGAGCGAAAGGGCTACGGCTACCCGACCCGGGTCCAGGCGGAGGCGATTCCGCCGTTTCTTGCCTGGAAGGACGTGATTGCCAAGGCTCCCACCGGCACCGGCAAAACCTTCGCCTTCGGCATCCCGATGATCGTCCATGTGGATCCGGCGTGCGAGGAGATCCAGGGCCTGATCCTGGCGCCGACCCGCGAGCTGGCCATCCAGATCGGCGACGAGCTGCGGTCATTGCTGCCCGGTTATCCAGGCGTCGGCGTCGCGGTGCTCTATGGCGGACAGAAATACGAGCCCCAGCTCAAGCAGCTCAAAAAGAAGCCTCAGATCGTGGTTGCCACGCCCGGCCGGCTGATGGACCACTATCAGCGCCACACGATCCGCCTGGACAAGGTGCAGACCGTCGTCCTGGACGAGGCCGACCGGATGCTGGATATGGGCTTTTTCAAGGACGTGACCCACATCATTGACAAGACCAAAAGCCGCAGGAATCTCGGCCTTTTCTCTGCCACCTTCTCTCAGGAGGTGATGACTGTTTCCTGGATGTACCAGCGCGACGAGGTGGAGATCGTCGTCAAGCCGGAGGCCGAGGAGCGGCCGGACATTGACCAGTATTCGCTCACGGTGCCGGCGATGGAGAAGGCCCAGGCAGTGCTGCGCCTGCTCCGGCTCGGCGGCTACGAGCGGGTGATCATCTTCTGCAATACGAAGAACCTGTGCCAGCGGCTGAGTGACGATCTGGTCCGCGCCGGCGTGGACGCCGACTGCATCCACGGCAATATTGCCCAGGGTCAGCGCGAAAAGACGATGCAGCGCTTCCGGGCCGGAAAGCTCCCCGTCCTGATCGCCACCGACGTCGCCTCCCGCGGCATCGACGTGGACGACGTGGACTGCGTCATCAACTATGATATTCCCGAGGAGAACGAATATTATATCCACC
>CAMOLY010000137.1 GCA_946619065.1 uncultured Clostridia bacterium
GTGGACCAGGCTGTGAACAAGGGTCTTCTGCACAAGAATACCGCTGCCCGCAAGAAGAGCAGCATGACCCTGAAGCTCAACAAGCTGGCGTAATCGCGTTCGAAAATATTCCCTTCCGGCCTTTTCCGGAAGGGGTTTTTTCGTATTTTCGGAGCTTTCCGCTTTTTTTCGGAAACCGGTTGATTTTTCCGTTCAAATCCGCTATGATAGCTCTGGCTCTCGGAGAGTAGAGCGCGCGCGTCGGGGGGTTCCCCGGTAGTGCTGTCGGATGGGAGGTTGCCGGCGGACGAAGCAGACTTCTGCGCGATGCGTGCTTGCAGCCGCTCCGAAATCACAAAGAGCCCGAACCTCCTCCCAATGGAGGATTTTTTATGTTCCACGCCAGACGTCTCGCCCTCGACGGGGTGCTTGCCGCCCTGTACTTTGCCCTGTCCTATCTCTCGTTCTATATCACGCCGAATCTGAAGGTCGCCGTGACCTCGCTGGCGATCATCACCGCGGCCCTGCTGCTCAAATGGTACGACGCATGCCTGGTTGCCCTGATCGGGGAGTTTCTCTACCAGATCATCCGCTCCGGCTACGGCATCACCGCCACCACGCCGGTCTGGATTGCGGTGCCGGTCCTGCACGCGCTTGCCCTGGGCTTGTGCGCGCTGATCCTCAGCCGCCGCCGTCCACTGGTGGAGCAGACGATTCCCTGCGCGCTGGTGATCCTCGGCTGCGGTATCTGGTGCGCCCTGCTCAATACCGCCGCCATGTACGTGGACAGCAAGGTCTTCGGCTATTACCAGAGGCACATCGTGTTCGGCCTGGTCCTGGTGCGCATCTGCATTTCCCTGGCCACGGCTGACGTGATGGCCGTGATCTCGATCCCGCTCGTCCGCGCCGTGCGCAGGCAGATCCCAAAGCTTTGATTTCGGAGGCAGCTATGACTTATCAGGAAGCGCTGCAGTATATCGGGGCCGTGTCCTGGAAGGGCTCGATCCCCGGCCTGAGCCGCATCACTGAGCTGATGCGCCGTCTGGGGGATCCCCAGCGGGACATGAAATTTGTCCACATCGTCGGCACCAACGGCAAGGGGAGCACCGCCGCAATGCTGAGCTCCATTCTGACCCGGGCCGGGTACAAGACCGGCCTGTTCATCTCCCCCTGGGTGATCGACTTCCGGGAGCGGATGCAGATCAACAACCGGATGATCTCCGAGGCGGATCTGGCCGCGGTGACATCGCAGATCCGTCCCTTCGCGGACGCAATGGCCGACGCGCCCACCGAGTTCGAGCTGATCACCGCCATCGGCCTGAGCTGGTTTGCCCGGGAGGGCTGTCAGATTGTGATCCTGGAGGCCGGCATGGGCGGCGAGTTCGACGCCACGAACGTCATTCCCGCGCCGGAGGTGGCCGTGTTCACGAACATCGGTCTGGACCACACCGAATTCCTCGGCCCCACGGTGGAGGCCATCGCGGCCACCAAGGCCGGGATCCTGAAGCCCGGCTGCGCCGCAGTCCTGTACCCGAACCGGCCCACGGTGGAGCAGGTGATCCGGGAGCGCTGCGACCTTCTCGGCATTCCGCTGACCGTGGCAGATCCCGCCGGGCTGATCCCGCTCTCCCACAGTCTGGGCGGTCAGCACCTCGGCTGGGGAGACAAGGTCATCGACCTGCCGCTGCTGGGTGACCACCAGCGCTATAACACGGCGGTCGTCCTGGCGGTCATCGACTGCCTGCGGCGGCGCGGCTGGCAGCTGCCCGATGAAGACGTGCTCAATGGCATCGCCGGTGTTTCCTGGCCGGGCAGATTCGAGCTGCTGTGCCGGGACCCGCTCATTCTGCTGGACGGCGGCCACAACCCCCAGTGCATGGACGCTCTGCTGGCGGCGGTGGAGACCTATCTGACCGGCCGGCCTCTGACCGTCATCACCGGCGTGCTGGCCGACAAGGACTACGCCGGGATGTACGACCGCACTGCGGCTCTGGCGGACGCCTTCTTCACCGTGACCCCGGCCAGCGAACGCGCTTTGCCCGCGGAGGAGCTGGCTGCCTGGCTGCGCAAGCGCTGCGGCAAGCCCGCCGTGGCCTGCGAAAGTGCGCAGGAGGCTGTCCGGAAGGCCGTGGCCGCTGCGCCGAAGGACGGGGCGATCCTGGCCTACGGCTCTCTCTACCTGGCCTCCGACGTCCGCAGGGCGGTCTTGGAGCAATTGTAATTCTTTCGATAACAAGCAGCCGATTGACTGGCGGGAGGTGATCTCATGCGCAGACTCTGGAACGGACTTCGGGACTTTACCCGCAGGGGCGACCTGCTCCTGCTGCTGCTGTGCGTGATCACCTCGGTCTTCGGTCTGGTAATCATCGCCAGCACAACCCGCTTCTCCGAGTCCAACCGCTTTCTGGTGGTCCAGGGCGCGGCCCTGGTGCTGGGTATCGGCCTCTACGCGGCGGTCTCCATGGTGGACATCGCGATTTTCACCGAGCACAAGCTCCTGCTGCTGGCCATCTCCACGGTTCTGATGCTGATGCTCCGCCGCTGGGGCGTTGAGGTCAACGGCAACCGCGCCTGGCTGTCTCTGCCCCTGCTGCCGGTGAACATCCAGCCCGCCGAGATCTGCAAGATCACCTTTGTGCTGATCCTGGCAAAGACGCTGAGCGTCCACCGGGACCACGTCTCCTCGCTCAAATCGGTGGGCACTGCCACAGTGGAGACCGTCTACATGATCGCCCTGATCATTGCCCTTTCCCGGGACGCAGGCTCCGCGATGGTCTTCCTCTTCATTTTTCTGGTGGTTGCCTATGTCAGCGGCATCCGGAGCTGGTGGTTCCTGCTGGGCGCGGCTGCGGCGGCGCTGGTCCTGCCGCTGGTCTGGAAATACTTCGTGCAGGATTACCAGAAGCAGCGGA
>CAMOLY010000138.1 GCA_946619065.1 uncultured Clostridia bacterium
ATGCGCGATCTGGAGATCCGCGGGGCCGGCAACCTGCTGGGCGCCGAGCAGTCCGGCCACATCGTCTCGGTGGGCTACGACATGTATCTGAAGCTGCTGGAGGAGGCCGTTCTGGAGGAACAGGGCAATCCGGAGCCGAAGGCCCCCGAATGCACCGCCGACTTCGACGTCACCGCGAACATCGACAAGGCCTACGTGGAAAACGGCGAGCAGCGGATGGACCTCTACCGCCGCATGGCCGCGATCCGCTCCCGGGAGGACGCGGACGAGCTGCTGGACGAAATCGTGGACCGCTACGGCGATCCGCCGAAGGGCGTGCTGAATCTGATCGACGTGGCGCTGCTGCGCTCGGAGGCGGCAAAGCTCGGCATCACCGACCTCAGCCAGAAGGGACCGGACGTCCTCTTCACCTTCGTGGCCCTGGATTTCGCGGCCGTCTCGGCGCTGTGCGAAAAGCCGAATTGGAAGGCCCGGCTCTTCATCCAGCCGAAATCCCGCACCCCGCTGCTGCGGCTGCGGCTGCGGAACGGAGAAAACAGCCTCCGGGCCGCCGGAAGCCTGGTGGCGGACCTGGCCGCCGCGCGGGCAGCGACGGACGCGGCGTCCCACCAAATATTGCCGGAATAGACCTTGCAAAACCGAGGCAAAAACGATATAATATCAGAAATATGACAACCTGCTTTGTCCCCTTCGGAAGGGAGTGATCCAATGAGCAAAGGAAAATTTGAAGCGCCCCGCGGCGGCGCCTCTTCGCGCCGGACCGCAAAGCGCACCGGCAGCGCCTCCGCGCGGACCGGGGCTTCCCGCTCCGCCGCAAAAGGCCGGTCCGGCTCCGCGTCTCTGTGGCCGATCCTGGCCGCAGTGACCAGTGTCGCCGTGCTCACGGTCTGCGTCGTGCTGGCGCTCAAGCTGCACAACCGCGGGCGGACGGGGGCCGCAAACGAGGCCTCCGATTCTGCGACGACCGAAGCCTATCAGCCCCGCGGCCTTTCCCGCACCGAGCTGGAAGGCGCGGCGCAGCAGGCATCGGACGCCCTGGCGCACAACGCCATGACCCTGACGCTGGAGCCCAACGGACCGGACACGGTGGAAACGCCCATCGTGCTGACCCTGACGCCGGAGCAGTCCGGCGCGAGCCTGGATCTGGACCGGCTGCGGGCGGATCTCAACGCCGGCACCGGCAAGATCGGCGCCGACGACTATGAGATCGACCTGGGCGATTATCTGATCCTCCGGGAGGATGCGGTCCGCGCGCTGGCGGAGGAAACCGCCGAAACCTACGGCAGGCTCTACTCCGACGCCGCGTCGGAGGTCGTCACCGAAAAGCATGACGGCGAAACCCGGAAGATTCTCGTCCTGCACAAGGGCGTCACCGGACGGAGCATCACCGCGGAACGCATAGAGGCGGCGCTGCAGAACGCCTATCTGGCGGTGGCCCGCGGCACGTCCGAGGGCAGCCCCTTCCGCCCGACGCTGCGCTATACCTGCGACGTTCCGGACGCCCTCGATCTTGACGCGCTCTGGGACCTCTACTGCGTCGCCCCCCAGGACGCCCGGTATGACCCGGAGAAGGATCAGATCATCGACGACATTCCCGGCGTCGGCTTCGATCTCGAGGCCGCCCGGGCGGAGCTGGCGGAGGCCGAGGACGGGGCGGAGCTCCGGATCCCGCTGACCGAGCAGCGGGCGGCTCTGACCGCCAAGAAGCTCAAAAAGGTCCTCTTCCGGGACACAATCGCCTCCTTTGACACCGTCCACAGCTGGAACGCCCCGCGTACCAACAACCTGATCCTGGCCTGCGCCGCCCTCAACGGGACCGTCATCCAGCCGGGCGAGGTCTTCTCCTTCAACAAGACCGTGGGCGAGCGCACCAAGGAGAAGGGTTATCAGGCCGCCGAGGCCTACGTCAGCGGCGGCGCCTCGAAGCCGGAGCTGGGCGGCGGCGTCTGCCAGGTCGCCTCCACGATCTACTGCGCCGTGCTCTACGCCGACCTGGAGACGGTGGAGCGCTACAACCACATGTACGCCGTGCCCTACACGCCCCAGGGCATGGACGCCGCGATCTACTGGGGCCATCAGGACTACAAGTTCCGCAATACCAGCGGCTATCCGATCCGGATGGAGGCCTCGGTCTCCGGCGGAAAGGTCCACATCAAGCTGATCGGCACCGAGTGGAAGGACTACACGGTGGAAATGTCCTGCAAGGTCTGGGACACCTACGAATATGAGTCCGTCGTTGAGGATTTCCCCCGCAGCAGCGGCTACAGAGAGGGCCAGATCATCCAGACGCCCTACACCGGCTATGAGATGACCACCTACCGCACCCTGATCTACAAGGACGGCAGCAAGAGCGAGGCAACCAAGGTGGCCGACAGCCACTACAACAAGCGAAACGAGATCATCGTCCACCTGGTGGACAGTGAGACGCCGCCGCCCCCCGCCACCACAGCGCCGCCTCCGCCCCCCGCCACCACAGCGCCTTCCCCGCCCACAACCACGGCGCCCCCCACCACGGAGCCGGAACCGACCCCGGAGCCCTCCTCCGACCCGGAGCCGACCCCGGCGCCCTCCTCCGACACGGAGCCAGCCCCGGAGCCCTCCTCCGACACGGAACCAGCCCCGGAACCCTCCCCGGAGCCCTCCTCCGCCGATCCGGACCCCGCCCCGGAACCCTCCTCCGACGAGGCGCCCGCAGAAGGCTGAAAAAAGGGCTCGTTGCAAAATGATTCATTTTGCAGCGAGCCCTTTGGTTTTTGCCGATTCCGGCAAAAACCATCGCCTGCGGGCGGGTGATTGAACGTGAAGGGGGCTCCAAGACCGCCCCCTTCACACTTCCCCTGCCGGGAGCCTGCATAATCTTTGAAGGTTGTGCATTTTGCAG
>CAMOLY010000139.1 GCA_946619065.1 uncultured Clostridia bacterium
GCTCAAAACCGCAGTGGACGGCATCAAGGGCATCTTCGGATAACAACCGGTCATACGATTACAATCGAAGGGCTGACCCACACAGGCTTTGGGTCAGCCCCCAATCAGTTACACACGGAGGAAGCAGCCATGTCTCATCGTGAATCGGAACAGACGAGCGCGCGCAGCCCCTGGCTTGCGTTTGGGCGTCTGGCGGTCGGCTTTGCCGCCGCCTGCGTCTATCTGGAAGCAATGCTCCAGGTGCTCGTGTTCGGCAGTCTGGACCGGAAAACCGTTCTGCCCCTGCTTTTCTCCCTCTGTCTGTCCGCAGGACTGACCCTTGCGGCCGCTCTGCTGCCGAGGCTTGCGCGCCGGATCTTCTCCGTTGCAGCGCTCCTCCTCCTGACGCTTCTGGCAGAGGTCCAGCTCGTCTATCACGCGATTTTCGGCAATCTGATGCCGCTGAACCTGATCCGGATGGGCGGGGAGGCCGTCGGCGCCTTCACGAGTCAGACCATCGCCGCGATCCGCCAGAATCTCGGCTCCGTGCTTTTGCTGCTGGTTCCCATGGCCGCCCTGATCTGCTCCCTGCTCCTGCGCCGCCGTGACGGCGCGGAGCTTCGCCGGCCCCAGCGGCTTGCGGCAGCCGGTCTGCTGCTTCTTTGCGCCGCAGCGTCCGTCGGCGTCCTGTATGCCACCCGAACGCAGCCGATCTCGGCCTGGTCGGTGGTCAAAAACACCTCCGCCCCGACGGATCTGAGCTATCGGCGGCTCGGCATGCCGCTGACGACCCTGCTTGAGGCCCGCTCCATGCTCTTTGGCGGCGGCGAAAGTGAAGCCTTGCGCAGCGAGCAAAACGGCGGCGGCTACTACTCGCCGGATGCGTACAACGTCACCGCGGGACTGAACTTCCGCGCGCTTGCCGCCGACGCAGACGACGAAGCGCTCGCGGAGCTGGACAACTATTTTGCATCGGCGGTTCCGACGAAGAAAAACCGGTACACCGGCATGCTGAAGGGCTGCAACGTGATTACGATCTGCGCCGAGTCCTTCTCGCCCTGGATCATCTCGCCGGAGCTGACGCCCACCCTCTACAAGATGACCCATCACGGCTTCGTCTTCGAGAACTACTACGGCTCCTTCCAGTCCGTCACGACCAACGGCGAGTATACGATGTGCATGGGACTTTTCCCTGATCTCTCGCGGGAAAAGGTCAAGGCCAGCTTTGATCTCTCCATCGGTCACTACCTGCCCTTCTGCCTGGGCAACAGCCTGCGGGAGCTGGGCTACCAAACCTATGCCTACCACAACTACATCGGGACGTTCTACAATCGCGTCCAGACCCATCCCAACATGGGCTACACCTTCCGCGCCTCCGACAGCGGACTGGATCTGCCGTTCAGCTGGCCGGCCTCAGACCGGGAGATGATCGACGCCACCGTGGACGATTATCTGGAAAGCGGGACGCCCTTCCACGCCTACTATATGACCATGAGCGGGCACTACAAGTACGACTGGGAAAACGACATGAGCGCCAGGCACCGCGACGCGGTGGAGGCTCTGCCGTATTCCGACACGGTCAAGGCCTACATCGCCTGCAATCTGGAGGTCGAGGACGCCCTGACCGACCTGGAACAGCGGCTCGCCGAGGCGGGGATCGCGGACCGGACGCTGATCGTCCTGACGAACGATCACTACCCCTACGGTCTGAGCGAGGCGGAGTACAACGAGCTGGCCGGTTGGGAGATCGACACCGTCTTTGAGCGGTATCACAACAGCTTTATCTGCTATCTGCCCGGCGTGGACGTCGAGGTTCCGGCCTACTGCTCCACAGAGGACGTCCTGCCGACGGTTTTGAATCTGCTCGGCGTGGAATACGATTCCCGGCTGCTGGCCGGACGGGACGCCCTTGCAGACGGGGACCACATTGCCATCCTTGCGGACGGGAGCTTCCTGACCGACGGTCTGCGCTACAACGCCGCCACCGGAGAAGCGGAGACGGACGACGGAAGTCCCGTGGACGCCGAACGGCTGGAGCATCTGAAGACGACGGTCTGCAACCGTTTCCGGATCTCCACCCAGATCCTCAACACGAACTACTACGCCCACGCCTACGGAAGACAGTCCGGGCAGCCAAAGCCGTCGGAGCCGGTCTTCCGGGACGTTGGGGACGCCTCGATGCAGAACATGATCGGCCGCATCGTTGCGCTCGGACTGATCGACCCGCAGAGCGCAGACGTGTTCGGCGTCTCCGACCCCGCCACGCTGGGCGAGGCGCTGGACGTCCTGTACCGGATGGCGGGTTCGCCGGAGCCCGGGATCGCCTGCCCGGCGGAGTATGACGGCGGAGAGGGCTTCGGCCCCGGACACCGCTGGTACCCGGCCGTCTGCTGGGCCTTTGATCGCGGCGTGCTTCGCCCCGACGATCCCGGTCTGACCGGGGTGGACGGGCCGATCACATCCCACGAGCTCGTCCGGCTCGCCTTCCGGGCGCTGACCGCCTTCGGAAAAGCGCCCGTTCTGGACGAGACGCAGCAGGCGGCGGTCCGGGATGCGCAGGCGCGGTATCCGGCGCTTGACGCCGAGCTGCATGAGGCGATCCGTTACTTCTTCGATACCGGCGTCTATCTCGGCAACAACGCGAAGATCGACAACCTGTTTTCCGCAGACGGGGAAACCCTCACGCGGGGACGGCTTGCCATGCTGGCCTATAAGGTCTACGCCGCCTTCCTGCAGCCGGGTTGAGGTCAAGCGCAGATGGGCAGGGGGCTGCCCCGGAGTCTTGCTCCGACGCAGCCCCCTGCCCGGTTTCGCTCTTATTCGTGACATTCTCCTCCGTGACAGCGGCCTTCGCTGTGGTGGCCGCAGTCATGGCCCTCGTGATGGTCGCA
>CAMOLY010000140.1 GCA_946619065.1 uncultured Clostridia bacterium
TATGCGATCTGACGAAAGAGAAGCAAGGACGGAGCTGCTTTACGGAAGCTGGGACTGCTTTGCGGCGGCCTTGCGCATGAATTTCTCGTTGTCGACGATGAAGCGCTCGTGGGTGCCCTCGCCGATCAGGCCGGCTTCGTCCCACGCGCGGACCGCGAACACCAGCCGGCGGCGGTCGACCTCGGTGAGCTCGGTCTCGACACGAACACGCATGCCGATCGGCGTGGCGGACAGATGGGCCACATCCACCTTCGTTCCCACTGTCCCCTGCCCTGCTTCAAGCTCGGGCAGCACGCTGCCGGCGGCGGTGTTTTCAATCAGCGCAATCATCATCGGTGTGGCGTATACCGGCAGCAGGCCGCTGCCGATGTTCATGGCGGTCAGCTCCTGGGTGACAACAATTTCTCCGTATCCTTTGATTCCGGGGTTCATATGATACTCCTCTCTGTTTTGTCGGCAGCGGAACCGTCGGCCTTCGTTTGTTCGGCAGCCGCTTCCGCGTATGCTTTTTCGATTGCTTCCAGGCAGGCCTGCGCCTGCTGCGCGTCCTCCCGGGTCAGCTTTTTCGCATCTCCGTACCGGGCGATCAGATACAACGAGCGGAGCTTCCGGTCAGACTGGGTCACAAGGGTCTTGTTCGCATCGTTAAGAATTTCCAGCGAAGTGTTATCCTTGTAAATCGTCTGGCCGTGCTTCGACAGGAAGATCAGGTACTGCCGGTAGATGGAGCGGATGAGAAGATCGTCGCTCGTCTCGGTATCCTTCCTGCGTCTGCGCCGGGTCCGGTGATACGTTTCTTCCTGCACCGCCGCCAGCTGCGCCGCGTCCTTTTGCCTCCTCCCGCCGCGAAGATAGCGAACCAGAAGGACGGTCAGAACCACAATCATTACAAGCGAGAGCGCGACCGTCAGAATCGCCGCCCAGTTCATATCGAGGTTCCAGCCATGTCCGACGCCCTTGGATTCAGGAAAGGTGCCGCGCGTTACGATCTGCGTCTCGACTTCGACGGATTCCACCGTCGGAAAAACGTCGGTCGGGGCGAGAGAGTCATCGAACAGTTTGGAAAACAGGGCGTTCAGCAGCCGGAGCAGCAGCGCAAACGGCATGGCGAGGATCTCCACGACCGGCTTCGCGTATCCGGCCGTGAGATAGATCAGGGAAAAGAGACCGGCAAAGCCGGCGGCAGGAACAGCGATGGCCGCAAGACTCTGCAGCTTCCAGCGCAGATTTGTCTGCACGCTCATGCGGATTGTCTGCATCGTCAGAAAGCCAAACAGCAAAAGCGCGACCAGGAAGACGACCTCTGACCGGAAATCGTCGTTTCGGAAAAATGAGAGTCCCGCCGACAAAAGAAAGCCGAATACCGAGAAAGCAAGCATAAAGATGAATGCACCGCGGTAGACGTGGTATTCCACAGCAACGTTCCCGGTGGCATAGAGCAGCACAAAATACAGCCACGCAGGAACCAGAAGCAGCATCGGGACAAGCCCGTCGGCCAGCAGGAGCAGGGCCGCCGGCGGAAGCGTGCACAGGACGCGGACAAAGGCCGCGTCCGAGCGGACCGCCAGGAAGCCGAAGATCAGGCAGGCCGCGAGCATCGCGGCAAACAGCCAGGGCTGGGCATAGGGCGCAGCAAAGAGGCAGACCAGCAGGAAGTAGAAGCTCTGGTCGCCCGCGATACGGAGCGGGGCGTAGTCTTTCATGACACTTCCGCCTCCTCTCCGGTCAGGACGATCAGCTTGTGCTCGCTGCAGCTCTGGAGGCGGCGCAGCAGGGCTTCGTCCGCCCGCGGGGAAATCACAAGGAAGGTGCGGTCCGGATGATTCTCCGCGACGCAGCGCTCCACTGCGTCGGTGAAGCTGGTGTAGGCGGTCAGACGCGACAAGCCGATGGCCCGCAGGATCGGGAACAGGTGGCCGCGGCCCAGGCCCTTGGCGCTGGAGCCGAGATCACCGTTGGAGATCATCGAATAGGAGACCTTGATGTCCTCCAGATATTCACAGACCGTGCGCGTAATGGCCAGACAGCGCTCCATCACCGGGGCAGGTCCGGCGCTCAGATCAACCAGGACCGCCACGTCGGCATCTGCGGTGTGGTCCTGCTGCTTGACCGTCAGGCTGCCGGTCTTGGCGGTTTGCAGCCAGGAGATCTGCTTCATCGGCTCCCTGCCCGTGTACTCCCGGTAGCCGGTGATCAGGCAGGGGTCCTCGTGCAGGAAACGAAGTACGGAAATATCTCCCAGCAATCCGCCCAGGGGCTGAAACTGCGAGGTCGATTCATCCAACGGGGCCGTGCAGACGATCCGCACGTCGGTCTCCCAGCTGCGGACGGAGGAACGGAAGCCCAGATAGTCGCCCGTCTCCAGATAGACCTTCCCGATGCCGAACATGCCCCGGCCGCGGTAAGAGAACCGGACCCGGCCGGTGACCTTGCGGTGGGGCGGGAGAAAGAGCTTCCGGTCGACATAGACGCCGGAATAGTCCTGCCGGGCATAGAGGCGCTTCCACTTTTCCGGCTCGCAGATGTCCACAGGGCCTTCAAAGTAGATGGAGACGCCCACAAACAGCACCGGGAGAAAGGAGGCGTTCGAGACGGTATAGCGCAGGGCAATCTCCTCCCCCGGCGCACAGAGGGTGAGGTCCGCCTCGCAGGTCGCGTGAACTCTGCGGCTGACGCGGATGCTGATCAGCTCCAGCACGATCAGGGCCGCGACCGTCCCCAAAAATACAAAGCCAATCACAGGCTTTCGAGGGGCACGGCCAGCTCGTCCAGTCCACGCCGGATAAAGTCCTTCGCATCCAGATGGCTGCGGCTGGTCATCACCAG
>CAMOLY010000141.1 GCA_946619065.1 uncultured Clostridia bacterium
CAGGCCTTCCGCCACGACAAGCGGTCCGGATACTTTGGTAATTTTTCCGCTCATTAATCAAACTTCCTCTCTTAATCACCCAGGATATTCATGCCGACGGCACGTTCGACCGCCTCGTTCAGTGCGTTCTTTCCGAGGCCGAGGCTTCCCTCGCGTCCGGGGATCAGGATGATCGCCGGGGTCGGGCTGTCCTTATGCTTGTCGATCTCGTGGGAGATCTCCTGGGCAAGCTTTTCTTCGATGTAAATAATGGCATACTCGCTGCCTTCCTTTGTCAGGCTGCGCAGTGCCTGCAGCGCCTCCGCGGCGTTTGCCGCGGGGCAGGCCTCAAGACCCACGGCCTTGAAGCCGATGACGGTGTCGTTACCGCCGATAACCGCAATTTTAAGCATACAGATCACGCAGCCTTTCCCGGATGGTATCGGACGGAACGCCGGCCAGGCGCCCGGTCAGAATCATCCGCACGGCGGTCAGCTCGTTCTCGGTTCCGGCGAGATAGGCAAGGACGCTCTCTTCGCCGAAGGAGCAGAGCTTCGCGTTGGCGAGATAGTCGGCAACGGCATTGTCGCAGGCAAGCTCAAAAGCCGTGAGCGTGCCGCCGGACACCGCCTCGCTTCCAAGCTGTGAAGCCTTGGAAAGCGCGGTCCCGCCGAACACGGAGGCCAGGCCTTCGCCGGCAACGCCCTGGATGAGACGCTCCTCGCTGACACTGCCGCCGGAGACAAGCGCTTCCTGAAGATAGCCGATATCCTTCCCCATCCGAAGAATACGGACGGCGGAGCGCAGGTTGGTGCTGTCGGCGAGAAGCGCGACATAAGCGCGGGCAAAATCGCTGTCCAGCGCCTCTGCCAGGCTGGTCATCTCACGGAAATACGCCTTGTCCAGCAGGAAGTCGGAGAGCTGCGGGTTGGCACTGCGTGCAAGGAGATTCTTCGCCTCCTCGGCCGCACTGCCGAGCTCGCCGGGAAGGTCCCGGAGCCGGTCCTCCTGAAAGCGCTTCTGCATCGTATCCGGTGCAATCCGTCCGGAGGCGGAGAGCAGAGACGCATCGTTCTGATGCATGGCATCGGACTTGATAAGCACCTTGGCGTTGTGATAATCGTATTTCAGGCGGAACAGATCCAGCGCGGCCGCATTCGGAACCAGAGATTCCAGTTCATGAAACACCGCGGCCCGGCGATCGGCGAGCGCGGTCTCGATCTGTTTCACCGTCATCTGCGACATATCCTCGTAGCCGCTGTCCGTCAGCATTTTCGCCGCGTCTTCAAAGCTCGGGGCGTCGAGCATGCGCTCGGCCTTTTCCCGGCTCAGCATGCGCGGCTCCCGGGCGCGGAGCAGCGAGGAAATATACAGATAATCCTCTTTGTTGATAGCCAATACAGGTCCTCCTTTCGTCGGACGCTTACTTGAACAGGATGTCTGCGAGCTTTGAGGCCATTTCGCCCTTGCACAGCTCCACCAGCAGTTCCACACTGCAGTTGGCTTCTATGCTTCCGCGGCGCAGGATCAGTCCGCCGGCGATGTCACGGGTTTCATCCGCAAGCGTCATGTGCGCGCCTTCGGCGTTGATCGCCTGAATAAGCTTCCCGCCGATGGCGGCGTGATCCCGTTCGTTGAGGATCACTTCTTCCTCACCGGTGCCGGCGGCGTTTTTGGCAAGGCCGGCCAGGAACGCGACATAGCGGTCCTCGGGCAGCGAGACGATCTTTTCCTGCGCGAGGTCGAAGCTCTTTTCCACCATCTCCTGCTTGACGGCGAGAACACTCTTTCTCGCTTCCATTCTGGAGATGCGCAGCGCACCGTCTTCCTGATCCTGGCAGGCCTTGACGCCTTCGCGGATCCTGTCGCTGTAAAGCCGGGAGGCCTCTTCCTCGTATTTTGCCTTGATGTCGGCGCACTTTGCCGCGGCTTCGGCAAGGATTGCCTCGGCCTGCGCATTGGCATCCGCCTCAATGTGCGCTATGATTTTTTCTGTACCCTTCATGGTGTCCTCCCTTCGGTCAGATTCCGTACGGAGAGGGCTCAGATGAAGAGCAGCATCATCATCGAAGCCAGAAGCGAAAGAATGGCGTAGAACTCGACCGTGATGCAGAGGATCATACCCTTGGACCAGTGATCCGGGTTCTTCGCAAGCAGATTAACCGATGCGGCGGCAACTTTGCCCTGATACTTGGCCGTCACGAGACCGCCGATGCCGATGGGCATGCAGGCTGCAAAGTAGCGGCAGCCGTCAACGAAGCTCAGGTTCGCGGCCGTGCCGTCCAGCAGGCCCATGTTCATGATCGCCACGAAGAACACGACCAGACCGTAGAGGCCCTGGGTACCGGGGATAACCTGAAGAATCATGACCTTACCGAACTTGCTGGGATCCTCCGTCACGAGGCCCGCACCCGCCTGACCGGCAACGCCGGTACCGATACCGGAGCCGGCACCCGCAAGGCACGCTGCCAGGCCGGCGCCCAAAAGACCGATTGCAAGACCGGAATGCGCAAATAAGAATTCCATTTTGTTTTCCTCCTGTGTTTCAATGATGATTAGTTTTCAACGGTGTCATAGTATTTGGGATTGACGGCCAGGGGGGCAAAGGCCCGTCCGCCGTCCTTGTAAAACTTGCCGAAGTACTCCAGGCACTGCAGACGCAAATCGTGCACATAGCAGCCCAGAAGGTTCAGCGCGAAGTTCAGCGCGTGCCCGATCACGAAAATGATCAGGAAGAAGACCAGGTTGTTCGCAATGCCGCCGATGGTGTTGAACACCGTCGCAATGACGCTGCCCGCCAGCATCAGGG
>CAMOLY010000142.1 GCA_946619065.1 uncultured Clostridia bacterium
GCCTCGGAGTGGATGTAGGCGATCTCCTTGAGCTTCAGGCTGCCCTCGAGACAGATCGCGCTGTCCACGTTCCGGCCGATGAAGAAAGCGTCATGGACGCTGAAGTACTGCTCTGCGTAGTAGCGGATCTTGGCGATCTTCTCATCGGTCAGACAGAGGGCGATCTTCTGGTCGAGCGTCGTAAGCTCACTGACAATGGCCTTGTAGTCCTCGGGGCTGATGGTGCCCAGCAGGTCGGAGATGTAGAGGGCTATCAGATAGATGACGGACAGCTGGGTCGTGAAGGCCTTCGTGGTGGCGACGGCGATCTCGGGGCCGGCCCAGGTGTAGATCACGTCGTCAGCAGCCTTGGCGATGGCGGAGCCCACCACATTGACGATGGCCAGCGTGCGCGCGCCGCGCTCCTTGGCCTCCATCAGGGCAGCCTTGGTGTCGGCGGTCTCGCCGGACTGGCTGATGATGATGACCAGAGTATCCTCGCCCAGGACCGGCTCGGAGTAGCGGAACTCGGAGGCCAGGATCGGCTCCACCGGCTTGCGGCAGGTGGACTCCAGGATGTACTTGGCCAGGCAGCCCACATAGTAGGACGAGCCGCAGGCGACCACGTAGATCCGGCTGATCTTTTCGAGATATTCCTTGGTCAGTTCAATGTCGTCGAGCACGACACGGCCGTCGCGGATGCGGGGCGAGAGGGTCCCGCGGATCGCCTTCGGCTCCTCGTGGATCTCCTTGATCATAAAGTGAGGATAGCCGCCCTTTTCGGCCGCGGAAATGTCCCAGTCGATGGTCTCGATCTGCTTCTCCTCGGGGTCGTTGAAGGCGTCGTAGAACTGAGCGGAGTCCTTGGTGAAAACGACCATGTCGCCGTCGTCCATATAGACGACTCTGCGGGTATAGCGGAGGATGGCGGGCACGTCGGAGGCGATGAAATTCTCGCCGTCGCCGAAGCCGAAGATCAGGGGGCTCTCCTTCTTGACCGCGATCATCGTGTCCGGCTCGTCGCTGCACATGATGCCCAGGGCATAGCTGCCCTCGAGCTGGCCAACGGCGCTGCGGACCGCATCTTTGAAGTCGTGCTCCTTGTCGTAGTAGTATTCAATCAGATTGGCGACAACCTCGGTGTCCGTCTCGGACTGGAAGGTCTTGCCCTTCTTGATCAATTCCTCCTTAAGCTTGAGATAGTTCTCGATGATGCCGTTGTGGACCACGGCGATCCGGCCGGATTGGGCCATGTGCGGATGGCTGTTCACGTCCGACGGGGCTCCGTGGGTGGCCCAGCGGGTATGGCCGATGCCGCGGGTGCCGACAATCGCGCGGCCGTCGTCGATCAGGCCGCTGAGATTGGCCAGACGACCCTTTGCTTTCACAACCTGCAGTCCGCCTTCGGTGAAGACACAGATGCCGGCGGAGTCATAGCCGCGGTATTCGAGCTTGGCCAGGCCGTCCAGCAGGATCGGCGCGGCCTGCCGGTTTCCAAGATATCCTACGATACCACACATAATAATATAACCTCCATCGATCGGATGTTTATATTTCAGTTTCGGGCATTACAGAACCCTTTTGTTTATTATATCACACGCTTTGACAAATTACAATGGGAAATCTTGCGCTTCGTCCCCCATTCGGGACGCCGCACGCAAGGCGCACTGCAGCTCGGGCGGCGGGGCAAGGGTGCTCAGCTCCGAAACCGGGTGCGCGCCCAGCGAAATCAGGGCGCGGCTGCCCGGGCTGCCGTCGTCGCGGACGGAAACCGGGCCGTTGCCGCGGCGCAGGGCCTCGGAGGCGCCGGAGAAGGTGCCCCCATGGGTCCCGGTGCAGGCAATCAGCGCGTGGCGGGACAGGGCATAGATCAGCCGGTTGCGCGCCAGCGCGCCCCAGGCGGAAAAGGCCAGATGCCAGCCCGATTCGCACAGATACAGCTCCCGATCGGTGCGCGGGCAGCAGGTTTCCAGCTCCCCGGGTACGAAGGCGATCACTGCGCCGCCCGCTTCCAGACAGGCTTCCATGGCGCAGCGGTCCGCGCCTCTGGCATTGCCGGAGACGAGAACCCAGCCCTCCCGGGCCGCCAGCGTGCCGACCCAACGGGCAAAACGGGCGGAATCATCGCCCGGATCCCGGGAGCCGGTCAGGGAGACCGCCGGCTTTTGGAGCAGGGACAGATTCCCCCGGCCGAACAAAACCGCCGGGGCGTCCTCCCCCAGTCGCTGCGTCAGGCGCGCGGGGTAGGGCTCCGAGACCGCCGTCAGCGGGAAGATCTCAAACAGCCGGGCAGTCTCCAGATAGCTCTCCAGCGCCCGATCCCGCCCAAGCAGGGTGAGGATCCGCTCCGCCGCCTCCGCGCGCAGGCCGGCCCGGCACAGGTCCTCCGCAGTGAGCGCCCGGTCGGGGTCAAACGGACCGGGATCCGACTGCCGCACGGCCCGGCGCAGGGTTCGCAGCTGGGCCGGCGTCAGAGGCTTCTCCCCGTCCGCCAGCTCGCCGCACAGCAGCAGGTATCCCCGCTCGGCTCCCGTCATATCCGGCGCCTCCGCACCGGGGCGGGCTGCTTTCGCTCCACCGGGGCAAGGCCGGTCTCCGTGAAGGCCATCTGGCGGATCTCAAAATGGGAATAGCGGGCGATCTCATCGAGCTTGACCTGCTCGGGGAAGCTGCCGATGATCGACCAGGAAACGCCCTTCTTCCGGGCGCGGCCGGTTCTGCCGATCCGGTGGATATAATATTCGTTCTCCTCGGGAATATCATAGTTGATGACGCAGTCCAC
>CAMOLY010000143.1 GCA_946619065.1 uncultured Clostridia bacterium
AGGGGATGCCGGCGGCGTTGATTTTGTCGTACATCTCCAGCGCCAGCAGGCGCAGCGGGCCCAGATAGGTCCCGGGGATGTTCTTCTTCAGGTCTTCGATGGCGTCAAAGGTCTTGCCGCTGTTGGTCGGCCCGACGTGCAGGACAAAGCTGCGCTTCATCTGCCGGGCCCGCTCCACATAGCCTTCCGGAGAATAGGTCTGGAAGATCTGCCGGATCTCCGCAATCTGCTTCTGCTCGTTCTGCGCGCTGCGCTTCTCCTCCAGGGATTTCGCGATTTCGGGATGCTGGATGGCTTTCTCCACCTGCTCCCTCGGCCACACGCCGATGTTCCAGTAGGCGCCGTTTCGCATCCGGACGGTCTGAAGCTGCGGTTTCGGGAAGTAGCGGTGGATCTGGTTCTTCGACACGCCGTATTCCTGGATGATCTGCCGCTGCGTGAGCAGTCCGTCACCGCCGTTTGTTCTCTTTTTGCTTCCCCGTCTTCTGCTCATACCGCTCCGTATCAATATCCCAGCAGCGGGACCGAGCCGTCGTCCTTGGACTTTTTGATGGAGCGGATCTCCGCCTCATAGCTGTAGTGCTCGTCCACCTGCACGGTGAAGCGGTCCCCGACCTTCTTGCCAAGCACCTGCTTGCCGAAGGGGGATTCCCGGCTGATCAGGCCCTTGCGCGGGTCGCAGCGTACCGTTGTGACCACGCGGATGATTTCGATGTCGTCGTCCTCGGGCATATAGATCTCCACCTCGTCGAAGAGACCTACGCTCTCCTCGTCGGACGTGTCGTCGATGATCTTCGCGGTCTTGATCATGCCCTCAAGATAGCGCATGCGGCTGCGGTTCTGGTTCTGGGCCTGCTTGGCCGCCTTGTATTCATAGTTCTCGCTCAGATCTCCGAAGGCGCGGGTGCGCTTGACCTCCTCGATCAGGCCGGGCATCAGCTCCAGTCTGCGATAGTCAAGCTCCTCTTTCATCTTCCGGATGTCTTCACGGGTCAGTTCGTCATGCATGTTCTGTTCCTCCTGTCTGTGGCAGGCTGCATTATACGCTGAACCCCTGAAAAAATCCAGTCTTTTCGGCGAATTTGTGCTTGTCATACGCACAGTTTTACGCTATACTGTCACTTTGCAGTTTGAATGATCGGAGAGAATCATGGACAACAGACCCATCGGCATTTTTGATTCCGGCCTCGGCGGGCTGAACGGATTGCGCGCGCTGCGCCGCTTTCTGCCGGATGAGAATCTTGTTTATTTTGCGGACAGCGGGCGTCTCCCCTACGGGGCAAAGTCCCGTTCCCAGCTTCGCGGGATGGCAAAACAGGATCTGCGTTTTCTCTCCTCCTTCGATGTCAAGGCAATTCTGATCGCCTGCGGCACGCTCTCCTCCAACGCGGGGGACATCCTCGCCGAATGGCCGATCCCCACGGTGGGCGTGCTCACGTCCTCCGCGGACTGGATGCGCCGCCTGGAGGGTTCCGGTCCCATCGCGGTGATCGCCACCGAGGCCAGCATCCGCAGCGGCAGCTATCAGGCCGCTCTGCGGGAAGCCTGCCCGAAGCGTGAAGTGGTCGCGATCCCCTGCCCGGATTTCGTCCCGCTCATCGAAAGCGGGCACTGTTCTTCGGAGGATCCCGCGGTCCAAGACGCGGTCCGCCGCTATCTTCAGCCCGCCCGGGACGCCGGTGCCGAGGCGCTGCTGCTGGGCTGCACCCATTACGATATCATTCAAGACGCGATCTCCCGTTTTCTCGGCCCTGACATTACCCTGGTCAGCGCCGCGGAGAGCGGTGCGGCCGCCCTCTGTTCCCGCCTTCTGAAAGAAGGCCGTACCGGCGGCTGCGGGGAGACCCGCTTCTTCACCAGCGGCGACAGCCGCGCCTTTTCGGAGGCCGCCGCCCTGTTTCTGGGCTGCGCTGCCAAAGAGGTCCCCACGGAGTCCGTTCCGCCGGAGCCGCTCCCGGGCCCAACGAATCTCGATCACAGGAGTGATGCATCATGTTAAAAGACGTCTGGATTTCAATTTCCAACCACCAGAGCCACGGTCCGACAGAGGAAGACACCCTGGTGTTTGACACCGTGGGATCCTACTTCTTCAACGACGGCATCGGCGTCCTGAGCTATCAGGAGTCCGAGCTCACCGGCCTCGAAGGGACACGCACCAGTGTCATGGTCATGCCGAATCAGGTCGTGGTGGACCGGGACGGCCTGCTCACCGGCCGCATGGTCTTCCGCGAGGGTACGCGGGATTCCTATCCGTACCAGACGCCCTACGGGCAGATGATGCTCGGCATCGACACCCGAAGCATCCGCCCCAATTTTAATGAAAACGGCGGAGACGTGGAGATCGACTATATCACCGATCTCGCCCACACCGTCGTCGCGAGGAACAAATTCCGTATATCGGTCAAGGAGATGGAGAAGGCAAATGGCTAATCTGATAGAACTGGCAAAACAGAGTGCGGACGAGCTTCTGCGGGAAGCATATCAGGCGGCGGTGGCCGCCGGGGCGCTTCCGGCCGGGGCCGAGCTCACCGGCACGGTAGAGATTCCCAAGGATGTTTCCAACGGGGATTACGCCGCCAACCACGCCATGGTCTGCGCCCGCGCGCTGCACCTTCCGCCGCGCAAGATTGCCGAGGCCCTCGCCGCGCACTGCGCGCTGGAGGGAAGCTTCTTCTCCTCGGTCTCCGTCGCCGGTCCCGGCTTCATCAACTTCCGCC
>CAMOLY010000144.1 GCA_946619065.1 uncultured Clostridia bacterium
CGCTGGCTCAAGGCCAACGGGCTGCTGTAAGGAGGAACGATGGAATACGAGAGGGGATTTGTTTACGAGCTGATGGACCAGGGCGGTCCCACCGACAACCGGGAGCCCTACTTCAGGGAGGCCGTGGAAGAAATGATGCGGGCCAGAACGCTCTGTGCCAAGGCCAACGACACGCTGCCGGATGATCCGACCTACGTGCGTTATCTGGAGGAACTGTTCGGCAGACCGCTGGATGACGTTCGCATTCTCACGCCGTTCATCTGCGATTTCGGCAATCGGGTGAAGTTTGGAAAGGGCGTGTTTCTGAATCACTCTGCCATCCTCTCCGCCTCCGGCGGGATCGAATTTGAGGATGGCGTCATGTCCGCGCCGGGGCTGCGGATTGCCACGATTAACCACGACATGAACGAGCGCCACACCAAATACACCTATGGCAGGGTGCTTGTGAAGAAGAACGCCTGGCTGGGCATGAACGTCACGATCTGCCCCGGCGTGACCATCGGCGAATATGCAGTGGTAGCCGCCGGTGCGGTGGTGACGAAGGATGTGCCGGACTATGCCGTTGTCGGCGGTGTGCCTGCAAAGCTGATCCGCCTGCTCGATCCGAAGGAGCAGAAGGAATGACGGACGACCGCGCGTTGATCCGGGAAATGTACCGGAAGTACTGGCGCTGCATGATTGAGAAGGACGCGGACGGTCTGCGCAGCCTGATGGCAGAGGACTATTATCTGCTTCACATGACCGGGGTAAAGCAATCGGCCGACGTATTTTTGGAGGGCCTGATGGATGGCACCTTCAATTACTATGCGGCGGATCATGACAGCATCAAGGTTACCCTGAACGGCAGCAGCGCGGTTCTGATCGGCAGAAGCCGGGTGACGGCTGTCGTCTATGGGGGCAGGAAGCACAACTGGCGGCTGCAGGGGGATTTTTCCCTGCGCAAGGAAAACGGAACCTGGAAATTTACCGGGTCCAGAGCATCTACATATTAAGGGGGAAATGATTATGGAATACATGGAACTGAACAATGGCCTGAAATGCCCGGTGATCGGAATCGGAACCTTTATGCTCTCCCCGGCGGAAGCGGAAAACAGCGTCCGGGAAGCCCTGAAGATGGGCTACTCCCTTGTGGACACGGCAAACGCCTATGTGAATGAACGTGCCGTGGGCCGCGGCATGAAGGCCAGCGGGATGAAGCGGGAGGACATCTTCCTCTCCACCAAGCTCTGGCCCAGCGAATTTGAGAACCCGAACGCCGTGAATGAGACGCTGGCGCGCCTGGGTGTGGACTATGTGGATCTGCTCTACATCCACCAGCCCGCCGGCAACTGGCTGGCCGGCTATCGCCAGCTGGAGAGGGCCAGTAAGGAGGGCAAGGCGAAGGCCATCGGCATCTCCAATTTTGAGGGCAAGTATATCGATGAGCTTCAGAGCAAGTGGGAGATCGCGCCCCAGTTCATTCAGGTCGAAGCACATCCGTATTTCACCCAGGTCGAACTGCGCAAGACCCTGGACAAATACGGCATCAGACTGATGAGCTGGTACCCCCTGGGCCATGGCGACAAGTCCCTGCTGAGAGAGCCCGTCTTCACGGAACTTGGCCAAAAATATGGCAAGACGCCTGCGCAGATCATTCTTCGCTGGCACATTCAGATGGGCTTCGCCGTGATTCCCGGCAGCCGGAACGTGGATCACATCCGCGACAATCTCGATATCCTCGACTTTACGCTGACCGACGGGGAGATGGCGGAGATCGCCCAGCTGGACAAGGGCGTGCGCTACTATCACCGGACAGACGCTCAGCTTGCTCAGTTTGCTGCCTGGCAGCCAACCTATGAGGAGGAGTAACATGCAGATGAAAAAGAGCACAGCCGTCATTGCGGTCCTGTTGTGTGTCGTGCTGCTGGTTTCCCTTGCGGCCTGCGCCGGCAGGCCTGCATCGGAAGCGGAGAAAACAACAAAAGCGCCGACCACGGAAGGGCCGATTGACGCGGCTTCTGGATCCCAAGCCGCAGAAACACAGACGGTTCCGGCGGAAAGCACCGCCGCCCCGTCAGGGCAAACCGCAGCTCCGAAAGCAGGTATTCTTGTCGTCTACTTCTCCCGCACCGGCGAACAGTACGGCGTGGGGGTGATTGACGAGGGCAACACGGCGATCGTCGCCAAGGCCATTGCCGAACAAACCGGCGCGGACCTGTTTGAAATTCTTCCGGAGACCGACGATTATCCTTACACCTACAGCAAGCTCACGGACGTTGCCAAGCAGGAGCAGAGGGAGAACGCCCGGCCGGCGATTCGGGATGCTCTGCCGGATTTGTCGCAGTACGATACGGTGTTTATCGGCGCTCCGGTCTGGTGGGGCGATTGGCCCATGATCCTGTACACGTTCTTTGAGACTGCGGAGCTTTCCGGAAAGACGCTGATTCCGTTTTCCACCCACGAAGGCAGCGGGCTGTCCGGTTTTGACCGCAAGCTTTCCTCCGCCTGTCCGAACAGCACTGTGCTGGATGGGCTCGCCATCCGCGGAAGCGACTGCCAGAACGACCGGGCCGGCGTCGAGAGCAAGGTCCGAAGCTGGCTGGATGGTCTCGGTTACTAAGGAATGACGATGAAAAAGAAGCAAATTGTTCGCCTGGTCGTGGACGCTGCCATGACCGTGCTCCTGCTCCTGCTGATGGGCTATTCCCGGGTGGGAGAGGAAGCCCACGAGTGGC
>CAMOLY010000145.1 GCA_946619065.1 uncultured Clostridia bacterium
CCGGCGAGATTCTCGGCATTGCGGGCATCTCCGGCTGCGGCCAGAAGGAGCTGCTCGAATCCATCGCCGGGCTGCAGCCCGTGGAATCCGGCAGCATCTCCTACGTCGAAGACGACGGGGCGCGTGAAGAGCTCATCGGCAAAGATCCGCTCAGCATTGCCGAGATGGGGGTCAGCCTCTCCTTTGTTCCGGAAGACCGTCTCGGCATGGGCCTGGTCGCCAACATGGACCTGGCCGACAACATGATGCTCCGTTCATTCCGCAAGGGGCACTCGCTCTTCACCGACCGCCGCACACCGAAAGAGCTGGCCGAGACCGTGGTACGCAACCTTGAGGTGAGCACCCCCGGCATCTCCACCCCGGTCCGCCGCCTGTCCGGCGGGAATGTCCAGAAGGTTCTGGTCGGCCGGGAGATCTCTTCCGCCCCCACGGTGCTGCTGACCGCCTATGCGGTGCGCGGTCTTGACATCAACTCGTCCTATACCATCTACGACCTGATCAACAAACAGAAGGCCGCGGGCGTCGCCGTCATCTATGTCGGCGAGGACCTGGACGTCCTGCTGGAGCTCGCCGACCGGATCCTGGTTCTCTGCGGCGGCAAGGTCAGCGGGATCGTGCCCGGCCGCGGCGCCAGCAAGCGCGAGGTCGGACTGATGATGACAAAACTGGGAGGGAAGGCCGATGAATAAAAAGGCGCACAATCCTCTTTTCCACGTTTCCCGGCGCGGCGCGCTGCGCTGGTATCAGGCATGGCTGATCCGCGGAACGGCGCTGCTGATTGCGCTGGTCGCGTGCGCGCTCATCACGACGCTCGTCACCGGCGAGGATCCTCTGGCCGTCTACGCGGCCATCTGGAAGGGCTCCTTCGGGTCCAAGCGCAAGATCTGGGTCCTGCTGCAGAACATCGCGATGCTCCTGTGTGTGTCCCTGGCTGTGACGCCCGCCTTCCGGATGCGCTGCTGGAACCTGGGCGGCGAGGGACAGGCGCTGATCGGCGGGCTCGCCTCTGCCGCCTGCATGATCTGCCTGCGAAACACCATGCCCAACTGGGCCGTGATTGTCTGCATGATCCTCTTCAGCGCCCTGGCCGGGGCAGTCTGGGCCGGGATTCCCGCCTTCTTCAAGGCGAAGTGGAACACCAACGAGACGCTCTTTACCCTGATGATGAACTATGTCGCCACCCAGCTGGTCGCCTATTTCTGCGTTGTATGGGAATCGCCGAAGGGCTCCGGCCAGATCGGCATCATCAACCAGAACACCGAGATCGGCTGGTTCCCGGTGATCGGCGGTTACAAATACCTGCTGAACGTCATCATCGTGGCGCTGATCTGTATCGCGATGTATGTCTATCTGAACTATTCCAAGCACGGCTACGAGATCGCCGTTGTGGGCGAGAGCGAGCGCACCGCCCGCTATGTCGGCATCAAGGTTGACCGCGTCATCATCCGCACCATGCTGCTTTCCGGTGCCGTCTGCGGCATCGCGGGGCTGCTGCTGGTGGGCAGCACCAACCACACCCTGACCCCCAACATCGTGGACGGCCGCGGCTTTACCGCCGTCATGGTCTCCTGGCTTGCCAAGTTCAATCCCGTCTGGATGATCCTCACCAGCTTCCTGCTGGTCTTTCTGGGCCGCGGTGCCGGTGAGATCGCGACGAAGTTTGCCCTGAACCAGTCCTACGGCGACATTCTGACCGGCATCATTCTCTTCTTCATCATCGGCAGTGAGTTCTTCATCAATTATGAGATTCACTTCCTTCGTTCCGCGGAAAAGGAGGGCTGAGCAATGTTTGATTTTGTTTCCTTCATTCCCCGGGCCGTCGTCCAGGGGATTCCCCTGATGCTGGGCAGCACCGGCGAGACCCTCACGGAAAAGTCCGGCAACCTGAACCTCGGCATCCCGGGCATCATGTATGTCGGCGCCATCAGCGGCGTCATCGGCGCCTTCTTTTACGAGCACGGCGCGGCCGGGCACATGAACCCCTTCCTGACCATCGCCATTCCCCTCTTCTGCTCCATGCTGGGCTCCCTGCTGATGGGCCTGATCTACTGTTTTCTGACGGTGACGCTGCGCGCCAACCAGAACGTCTCCGGTCTGGCGCTGACCACCTTCGGCGTCGGCTTTGGCAACTTCTTCGGCGGCTCTCTGATCAAGCTCTCCGGCGCTGACATTCCGTCCATCGCACTGTCCGCAACCAGTGCCAGCTTCCACCGGGCGCTGCCTGTCGCGGAACAGCTCGGCTGGTTTGGAAAGATTTTTCTGAGCTACGGCTTCCTTGCCTATCTGGCCGTGGTCATCTCCCTCGTGGTTTCCTATATCCTCAACCACACCCGTGTCGGACTGCACCTGCGCGCCGTCGGCGAAAGCCCCACCACAGCCGATGCCGCCGGCATCAACGTCGGCCGCTACAAATATGCCGCCACCTGCATCGGCTCCATGATTGCCGGCCTCGGCGGTCTGTACTATGTCATGGACTATGCCTCCGGCGTCTGGTCCAACAACGCCTTCGGCGACCGCGGCTGGCTCGCCATCGCGCTGGTGATCTTCACGGTCTGGCGTCCCAATGTCGGCGTGCTGGCCTCCTTCCTGTTCGGCGGACTCTATATCCTGCACATGTACATTCCCTCCGGCATGAACCTGGCCGTCAAAGAGCTGTATAAAATGCTTCCCTATGTGGTCACCATCATCGTTCTGGTGATCTCGAGTCT
>CAMOLY010000146.1 GCA_946619065.1 uncultured Clostridia bacterium
GTGGAGGGCGAGGACGAGCTGCGGATGAAGGTGGTGCGCTGGTTCCGGGGAGAGTACAGCATGAAACGCGAGGCCCGGGAGGAACTCGGCGTCAGCATCCTCATTACGGACGACGACTGGTACGAGTATCTGAAGCTGTTTGCGGTGTTCTTCCGCCTGGCGGGCTATGCCGGCATGATGATCATGATCGACGAGCTTGTCAATCTCTACAAGATCCCGAACACGGTCACGAGACAGTATAACTACGAGAAGATGCTGACGATGTACAACGACACGCTGCAGGGCAAGGCCCGCTATCTCGGGATCATCATGGGGGCGACACCCCAGGCCATCGAGGACAGGCGGCGCGGGGTCTACAGCTATGAGGCGCTCCGGTCCCGTCTGGCGGAAGGGAAGTTCTCCCGACCCGGCGCAAGGGACCTGCTTGCCCCGGTCATCCGCCTGGAGCCGCTGACGCCGGAGGAGATGCTGGTGCTGTGCGAGAAGCTCTCGGACATGCACGCGGATCTCTACGGCTATGAAAGGCGCATCGGGACGGAGGACCTGGCGGGATTCATCCGGCTGGAATACGGGCGGATCGGCGCGGACCAGAACATCACGCCCCGCGAGGTGATCCGGGACTTTATCGAGCTGCTGGACCTGATGTACCAGAATCCGGGCCTCGGCCTGGCGGAGCTGATGGAATCGGATGAATTCAGCTATGCCGCCTCGGAAGCGGTTTCGGATGAGACCGACAGCAACTACGCGGAGTTTCAGATATGAACGTATACGGCAGATACGCGCCTTTTATCCAGGACTATATCTATCGCTCCGGCTGGCAGACGCTGCGGGGCGTGCAGAATGCCGCCGGAGAGGCCATTTTCGGGACGGAAGAGAATGTGCTCCTGACGGCTTCCACCGCCTCGGGCAAGACGGAAGCGGCCTTTTTCCCCATCCTGACGCTGCTGGATGAAAATCCCTCCGCCAGTGTCGGGGTGCTGTACATTGCGCCGCTGAAGGCGCTGATCAACGACCAGTTCGGCAGACTGAACGAACTGTGCGAAGAAGAGGGGATCCCGGTCACCCGCTGGCACGGAGATGTCCCGCAGTCGCAGAAGCGGAAGCTGATGAAAAAGCCCGCCGGAATCCTGCAGATCACGCCGGAGTCGCTGGAATCGCTGATGATCAACCGGCACATGGAAATCCCGTCCCTGTTCGGGGACCTGCGCTTCATCGTCATCGATGAAGTCCACTCTCTGCTGCGGGGAGACCGGGGGATGCAGACCTTCTGCCTGATCGAGCGGCTCTGCAGACTGGCAGGGTGCCGGCCGCGGCGGATCGGCCTGTCCGCCACCATCGGCAATCCGGAAGCGGCGGGGAAGTTCCTCGCCGCGGGCAGCGGCCGCGGAACCGTGATTCCCCGCTTTGAAGCGGGGAAGGAAGTCTGGCGGCTCAGCATGGAGCACTTCTTCAACACCGCGCCGCAGGCAGACGAGGGGAAAGAGAATATCGCCGCGGCCCCGGTGACGGAAGAAGCGACCGACACCGCGCCGAAGGCGGCGGACCCGGGCATCGGCTATATCTTTGAGCATACGCGCGGGAAGAAATGCCTGATCTTCACCAACTCCCGCGAGGAGTGCGAGGCCGTCTGCCAGAGCCTGCGCCAGTACTGCGAAGTGAATCATGAACCGGAGCGCTTTCTGATCCACCACGGGAATCTCTCCGCCTCTTATCGCGAGAGCGCCGAGGAAGAAATGAAGGACGATGACTCGCTGCTCTCGGTCTGCGCCACCGCAACGCTGGAGCTGGGCATCGACATCGGCCGGCTGGAACGGGCGTTTCAGATCGACGCGCCGTTCACGGTCTCGGGTTTCCTGCAGCGCATGGGCAGAACCGGCCGCCGGGGCAACCCGTCGGAAATGTGGTTTGTGATGCGGGAGGAGCATCCGGAAGCGCGGGCGATGTTCCCCGATATGATCCCCTGGTACCTGATCCAGGGCATCGCACTGGTGCAGCTCTATATCGAAGAGCGCTTCGTCGAGCCGCCGCGGACAGAGCGGCTTCCATACAGCCTGCTCTACCATCAGACCATGAGCACCCTGGCCTCCTGCGGAGAGATGACGCCCGGAGAACTGGCGTCCCGGGTGCTGCCGCTCTCCTGCTTCCACCGGATTTCGCAGGAGGACTACCGCCTGCTGCTTCAGCATCTGCTGGAGATCGACCACATCAGCCGGACGGAAAACGGCGGTCTGATCGTGGGGCTTGCGGGGGAGCGGATTGTGAACAACTACAAGTTCTACGCCGTGTTCCAGGAGAACGTGGAGTACTCCGTGAGGGCCGATTCACAGGAACTCGGCACCATCGTCAAGCCCCCTCCCGTGGGGGACAAGATCGCCATCGCGGGGAGAGTCTGGGTCGTGGAAGAGGTGGATCATCAGAAACGGGTGGTCTACTGCACGCTGGTCAAAGGAAGGATCCCGGCCTATTTCGGGGATGTGGCGGGGGATATCCACACAAGGATCCTCGAGCGCATGTACCGTGTTCTGAACGAGGAGAAGAGCTATCCCTATCTCATGCGCCACGCGGTATGCAGGCTTCAGGATGCGCGGGAGAGCTTCCGCATGTCCGGCATGGCGGACCGGCCCCTGGTGCATCTGGGCGGGAATATGTGGGCGCTGTTTCCCTGGCTGGGCAGCTATGCCTTCCTGGCGCTGGAGCGCTTT
>CAMOLY010000147.1 GCA_946619065.1 uncultured Clostridia bacterium
GCCTCCGAGATGGAGAAACTGGACGGGAGGATGTTTTCCCTTCCCTGGGTAGCGGACTACCGGGCGGAGAGACGAAACGGAAGGCTGCGGATGGAGGTCCTGACCTGCGGGGAAGGAACGCCGCCTCCCCTGGACGCGGAGTGGAAACTGCGGCAGGTCACGGCGGAGGACCGGGCACTGTACCACGGGAAGAGAACCGTTGAAGAAACCTGAGGTCTGCGGCGCGGAGCCTGCCCGGAGAGAAACAGTTTTTTTCATTTTTCTCTTGTCGGAAGACTGATATGAAGTTAATATATACTAATAAAGATCGACAAGACCGATCGAGATTGCAGGCGCACTGAGGGCCGGCAAAAACAGAACAGAAAGAGAAGTGACCGGTAATGAAGAAATTTGCGGTATTCAGCGGCTTTCTCGGCTCGGGAAAGACCACGACAATGATGGCGCTGACCGACTATTACACGGCGCATCACGGAAGGGCGGCCATGATCTCCAACGACCTCGGCCATGGGGTTACACTGGCGGACCACCGTTATGCCCGGCTCTGCGGCTGCAATGCCTCGGAGATGACCGACGAGTGCATCTGCTACCAGAACGAAAATCTGGCGGACCGGCTGAGGTCGTATTACGACGATGGCTGTGAGCTGGTGATCTCGGACATACCCGGCTTCGGCGTCGGCGCGCTGGAACATGTCTATCACGGCCTGACAGAGAAATATCCCGGGGAGTTTGACCTGGCGCCCTTTACGGTTCTGGTGGAGCCCAGAACGGTGGCCATTCTGCGTGACGGGACAGGCGGAGATCTGGAATACCTGTATGACACCCAACTGGTGGAGGCGGATCTTATCGTACTGAACAAATGCGACCTGATGGATGAAAATCGGCGGGAAGAGGATGTCCGGTGGCTACGCGGGCGTTACCCTGAGGCAGAAGTCCTCTGTATCAGCGCACTCAGGGCCGAGGGCCTGGAAGAACTGTCGCAGGCGCTGGCGCGGGGAAAGGCCTCCATGCGCCGGCCGGAGATCGGCTATGGCGGAGAGGCCTTCCGGGCGGCCATGGGCAGGATCAGCGAATTCTATCTTCAGTTTCGCGCGGTCGTCTGCTGCAATGATTTTGACGGTAACGCCTGGCTGAGCGAAATGGCGGGGGCACTGAAAACGGAGATCGAAAAAGCCGGATACGAGGTTCCGCATTTCAAACTTCTGGCCTGGGAGCCGGAAGGAGACTTCGGGAAAGTGGACCTGCTGGGAACAGAAAGAGAGATCGAGGTGAACCATCGCTTTGCCCGCCCCTGTACGGACCTTGCCGCGGTGCTGAATGCCAGTGCGGTCTGCCCTGCCGGGATTCTGGAACAGGTGGCCATGGATACCGTCAGAACGGTTTCCGACCGGTATCAGCTGGAGCTGACGGTGTTCAAGAAAGAATGCTTCGGTATGGGGGGCTGAGATGGGGAAGGAGATTCGAAGGAGCAGATCGGTCTGCCCGGTCTGCGGGAAGAATCTCCCGGCTGTCCTCTCACAGGAGCCGGACGGAGTCATCCGGTTAAAGAAGAGCTGCTCGGAGCACGGCGACTTTTCGGTGCCCGTCTGGCGCGGCAGGCTGGATTTCGATCAGTGGCTTCTGGGGACGGAGCCGATGCCGGAGGACTGCGGCCTGCATTGCCCGGCGCACTGCGGCATCTGCCCGGAGCATGAGAGCGGGAGCTGCTGCGTGCTGCTGGAGGTGACGGAGCGCTGTAACCTGCACTGCCGTTACTGCTTCGCAGACGGCGGGAACAATACGGAAGACCCCTGTGCGGAGCAGATGAAAGAGGCAATCCGGGAGATCGTCCGGCAGTGCGGCGAGCCTCTTCTGCAGTTTTCCGGGGGAGAACCCACCCTGCGGGACGACCTTCCGGAGCTGGTGCGCTATGCGAAGGAGGCCGGGTGCAGCTATACCCAGGTGAACACCAACGGCATCCGCCTTGCCGAAGATCCCGGCTATGCCGAGGCACTGCGGGAGGCCGGACTGGATATTGTGTTCCTGCAGTTTGACGGAACCCGGAATGACATCTATGAGCGGCTTCGAGGCAGCGCTTTGCTGGAAACCAAGCGGAAGGCGATCGAACGCTGCGCCGGACTCGGAATCGGGGTCACCCTGGTCCCCACAGTGGTCCGGGGCGTCAACGACGATAATCTCGGCGATCTGGTCCGCCTGGCGACGGCGCTTGCTCCGGGCGTCCGCGGCATTCACTTTCAGCCGGTCTCCTACTTCGGCCGGTATCCGGAAAACCCGTCTGCCGATGAGCGCTACACCCTGGACGAACTGATGGCGGACATCAGCGCGCAGACCGGAATCCCGGTCGGAAGCTTCATGCCCTCGCGCTGCGATCATCCGCTCTGCGGCTTTCACGCGAGTTTCCTGATCGAAGAAAATGGCGGTCTCCGGCCGCTGAGTTCCATCACCCACTCCGCCCATACCCGGGGCAGCGCAAGAGAGAACCGCGACTACGTGGCAAGGCACTGGCGAAGAGCGCCGGAGGAGGCTCCGCCGCAGACCACTGTGCCGCAGACCGCATTCGCGGAAGAGATGGATTTTGATACCTTCCTGTACCGTCTCCGTCACAGCAGCCTGACTCTGTCGGCCATGGCCTTTCAGGACGCCATGAACCTGAACATCGAGCGTCTGCACCGCTGCAG
>CAMOLY010000148.1 GCA_946619065.1 uncultured Clostridia bacterium
GCGACCTCCCATCCGCCGGCACTTAACGCGCTTGTTCTACTCTGACAACAAATACAGGGAAATGACCCTGGCCACCCGCCCGATGGGCGGGTGCCGGGAATAAAAGACTTGCCCTACTCTGACAACAAATACACCATGTATATAATGGAAAGCTCAGACTTTGTCAAGTGTTTTCCAAGGCTGCTTCTGCCGCTTCAATCACGTGCTTGCACAGCACCGCCGCGGTGACCGAACCAACCCCGCCGGGGACCGGTGAGACAGCCCGGACGTACGGTTCCACGTCGTCAAACCGGACGTCGCCGCAGATCCCGCCGCCCGGGGCGGCGTTGACGCCGACGTCGACAATGATCTGATCAGGATGGATGAAACGATGATCCACAATGCCTGCCTTTCCGGCCGCGACGACGAGAATATCCGACTGCCGGCAGATCCCGGCGGTATCTCTCGTCCGGCTGTGGCACATGGTGACGGTGGCGTCCCGGTTCTGCAGCAGCATGGAGACCGGACGGCCGATCACGGTGCTGCGCCCGATCACGGCGACGTTCTTTCCGCGGAGGGAAACACCATAGTAATCCAGAAGCTCGATGCAGGCCTGGGCGGTGCAGGGAGCAAAACCTTTTCCCTTTCCGGAGAAAACCGCAGCCTGAGAGCGGGGGGTACTGCCGTCGACATCTTTTTCCGGAAGCAATGCCTCACAGGCAGCAAGCTCATCCAGATGGGGCGGCAGCGGGCGAAACATCAGGCAGCCGTGAACGGAACGATCCCGATTGATCCCCTCAATGGCAGAGAGCAGTTCAGACTGGGTGCAGGATGCCGGCAGCGTCACGCAGACGGTCCGGATCCCGATCTTCTCCGCGCGCTTCAGGGCGGCGCGCTCGTAGCTCAGATCATCGACCCGTTCCCCGACGCGCAGGATGGCGAGGCAGGGAACGGTGCCCTGTTCATTCAGCCGCCGGGTTCGGGCGATCAGATCTTCTGTGATCGCCGCGGCGGCCGCCGCGCCTTTCAACAGTTCAGCCATGGTTCCGCGGCTCAGAACAGCCCTGTGATACGGCCGGTTTCATCCACGTCGATCTTCTCGGCGGCGGGAACCTTCGGGAGACCCGGCATCGTCATGATGTCGCCGGTCAGGGCGACAATGAAGCCGGCACCGGCGGAAACCTTCAAATTCCGTACGGTGACGGTAAAGCCCCTGGGCGCACCCAGAAGGGCCGCGTCGTCGGAGAAGGAATACTGGGTCTTGGCCATGCAGATGGGGAGACCGGCAAAGCCGAGCTCGGTCAGCTGCTGGGCCTGCTTTTTGGCGTTCGGGGTCAGCGCGACACCGTCGGCGTGATAGACGCGTTTGCAAATGGCTTCAAGCTTCTGTTCGATGCTCAGATCCAGCGGATAGCTGAAGTCAAAGCGGTTAGGCTCGTCACAGAGGCGGACAACCTCTTCGGCCAGCGCTTTGCCGCCCTCGCCGCCCTTGGCCCAGACTTCGGACAGGGCGACGTTGACGCCCAGTTCATGGCACCTTGCTTCGACGAGATCCAGCTCCGCCTTTGTATCCGTCGGGAAAGCGTTGATGGCCACGACGCAGGGCAGACCGAAAACATCCTTGATGTTGCCGACATGCTGCAGCAGGTTCGGCAGCCCCTTTTCCAGAGCCTCGAGATTTTCATTGTTCAGATCAGCTTTGGGCACACCGCCGTGATACTTCAGAGCCCGGACCGTAGCGACGACCACAACGGCATCCGGCCGGAGACCGGTGACACGGCACTTGATATCGAAGAACTTCTCCGCCCCAAGGTCGGCGGCGAAGCCCGCTTCCGTGACCACATAATCCGCCAGCTTCAGAGCCGTGCGGGTGGCGGAGACGGAGTTGCAGCCATGGGCGATGTTGGCAAAGGGACCGCCGTGAATAAAAGCGGGAGTCCCCTCCAGCGTCTGGACAAGGTTCGGCTTAATGGCATCCTTCAGCAGCGCGGTCATGGCGCCTTCCGCCTTCAGATCGTGAGCGGTGACAGGTGCGCCGCCATAGGTGTAGCCGACGATGATGCGGGCGAGACGTGCCTTCAGATCCATTAGATCGGCGGCCAGGCACAGTACAGCCATGATCTCACTGGCGACCGTAATGTCAAACCCGTCCTCACGGGGAACACCCTGTGCTTTGCCGCCGAGCCCGTCGACAATATGACGGAGCTGACGGTCGTTCATATCGACCGCACGTTTCCAGGTGATCTGCTTCGGATCGATGCCGAGGGCATTGCCCTGCTGAATATGGTTGTCCAGCATGGCGGCCAGCAGGTTGTTGGCGGCGCCGATGGCATGGAAATCGCCGGTGAAATGAAGGTTGATGTCCTCCATGGGAACAACCTGGGCATAACCGCCGCCGGCCGCACCGCCCTTGATGCCGAAGACCGGGCCGAGAGAGGGCTCGCGCAGTGCGACAACAGCGTTCTTGCCAATTCTGCGAAGACCGTCGGTGAGACCGACGGAGGTGGTGGTTTTCCCTTCGCCGGCCGGCGTGGGAGTAATGGCGGTAACAAGGATGAGCTTGCCTTTTTCCGGGAGCTCTTTCAGC
>CAMOLY010000149.1 GCA_946619065.1 uncultured Clostridia bacterium
GGAAATCCGAGAATTCGACCGCCTCCAGATAGGTCCCCTCCCGGAGCTCCGCTTCCTCCCGCGTGCCGCCGGAAACAGAGAGGTTGGAGGGGTTGAAGCTGTCCTCCAGGCCGAGATAGCAGGAAAACATCCGGTCGCCGACATAGTGCATCGGAACGTTGTCCTTCATCAGCATCAGGTCGCGAATCGGGGCACCCTCGGCGTCATAACGGCGGTTTCGGTCGGAGTTCGGCAGGAACCGAAGCGCTTCAATTGTGATCCGGTCGCCGGTAATCTCATCGGCAATCGGCTTGCCGATCTCCCAATCACTCATCCGACGGACGACCATCTGCGCATAGAGCTTCATGGCAAACCAGCGGTAAATATCGATTGCGGCGTTGGTGGAGAAGAGCACGTCGCAGGTGCCCAGATTCGGCGTCGGGGACGTGCACAGACGGTCCTTGCCGTACTGCATGGTCTTCGCAAGATCGCGGGCGAGGCCTTCGGCGTCGCAGGTGCCGCTGTTGTAGCTGCGGTAGAGTTCGATCTCGTGACCGTCCCTGCGGGCGTTGACCACGACCTCGATCATGCTCTCGGGGTAGGTTTCAGTGACGTCGATGCCGGTGGAGGTAACGAAGCGGCGGGTACGTTCGCTGACAAAAATCTCGTAGCTGTTGATATCCTCGCCGGCGGTTTCCGGAACCGCCCGCATCGTGCGGAGGAAGTCGCGGCTGATCGAGGCGACGTCAAAGGAGGGTGCGGCCGCTTCAGCAGGAGCCGTCCGGGGCGGGTTGAGCGTGTAGGGCTTATTCTTCACCAGGGTCGCGCGATAGGCAAGGCTTTCGATGAGGGCCTTCGCCTCGGCCTCGGAAGCAGTCGGCGGGAGCTCCGCCGAGGCGCTGCCCATGCTCTGTCCGTCCTCAAAAAGCTGATAGACCTTGACGGAAACGTGCTCTACGTCCTTCGCCCGGTTTTGATCCAGCTCGTGGCGAATGAAATAGAATTCCCATCCATGAGATTTGACGTCGGTCAGCTCCCAGCCGTAGACGCCGGAAGCCTTCAGCAGTTCAATCAGATGATTCACCATCAGCCCAGCCTCGCTTTCGTTTTGAGATACGGGCCGCCGTCCGAGACCTTGACCCATTCCTTGTAGCCCTTGCCGCAGCCGCCGTTGCCGAAGGTCAGGCGGTCGGAAGAGCGCATGCAGATGCCGCCCAGCAGATCCGGCACATAGCCGGTCATGATGATGGGCGCGACGATCTTTCCGGTCAGCTTGCCGTCCACAATCTCTCGGCCCATCTTGATGATGCACTGGATGCCCCAGTGCTTCGGGTCCTCCATGCCGCTCTCCATGCCCTCCAGCAGATAGCCGTGCCGGACGGAGGCAATCATCTCCTCCAGCGTGTCCGTGCCGGAGTCGAAGATGGTGTTGGTCATGCGGGTGTAGGCCTTGTGCTCGAAGTTCTGGCGCTTGCCGTTTCCGGTGGGGGCAATGCCGAGACGCAGGGCGCTCAGCGCGTCGCAGACGCCGGTTTTCAGGATGCCGCGGTCGATCTCGATCACGTCGCCCGCCAGCGTTCCCTCGTCGTCAAAGGCATAGCTGGCAACCTCTTTGGCGCAGAGCGCGCCTTCGTGCATGGTCACCAGGTCGCTGCCGACCCGCTTTCCGATGTAATCCTTTCCCAGGGCGCGGTTCTTGACGAACATGTCCATCTCGACGCCGTGGCCGAAGGCCTCATGGGCAATCAGGCCGGAGACCTCCGGAGAGGTGATGATTTCATACTCGCCCGGGACGATACGTTCCGCCTGCAGGAGCTCGGTCGTAAACTTGACGGCGTGGTCGAGCCTGTCCTCCAGCCGGTCGAAGAGCTCCGGTCCGCACAGATCGGAGACGCCCTCGTAGCCGTTTTGAATCTGGCCGTCGTCGCCGCGAATCACCGGCACGACCACGCCCTCGGAGTATACATAGCTCTGGGCAAGATCCCGGTGCTCAGTCAGAAACAGCTTGCAGACGTGGGTCGACTGGGCGGAAGCGATGCACTCGATCATGCGCGCGTCCATGGACATCGCGCGGTCGGACAGGTCTCCGAGCTTTTTGACCAGCGCCTTGACGTCGGCGGTCTCAGGAAGCTGCTCGGTTTCCTTCTCGACAAACAAGGTCATCGGCTCATCCGGCAGGATGTCCGTCCGGTAGACGGGGGTCTCACAGCCGGTCAGGATCTGCTGCTGCAGGGCAAGCTCAGACAGGATCTGTTCCGCAGTCTGTTGGACCTGCTCCGGGTCAAAGTCATTGAGCGCATACTCGCGGTACTGACCGTCCCGGTACAGGCGGACAACGATCCCGCGTTCCGTCGTCATCGTTTCGCTGCCGACGCTGCGCGCGTGCTGGGAAATCCGAACGGTCAGGCCGTTGGAATCGGTTGCGAGAATGCTCACATAGTCAAACGATGCGCGAAGCAAACGCACGAGCTTCTGCAGCCCGGGTTTGATCTGAAGCAAATACGGAGAAAAGGGTGCTTTCATGGAATTCCTCCTTACC
>CAMOLY010000150.1 GCA_946619065.1 uncultured Clostridia bacterium
CCAACAAGGTTGAACGCGCCATCTGATTGACGATACGGAATCAGGCAGTGTGCTGACGCACACTGCTTTTTTCTGTCCGAACCATATCGGGGGATTGCCAAATCCCGGAAAATCGTGTATGGTATTGGCAGAGAACAGGAAAGGAAAACAGATATGGAACCACGGCACGAAACCACCCCACAGAACAAAAACAGATCAACCTGCCTGCAGCGGGCAGACGCAGAGGCGTTTCTGGCCTACCGCAGACTGCTCGCCAAGTACAGCGCCATTTTTGTCCTGGCCTTTTTCCTTATGATCGCGGCGGCAACACTGGTGACAGGCCTCAAATGGAAGGCAACCAAGCTGGCAATCGCCGCAATTCCCGTGACCCTGATCCCGGTCGCCGTGCTCGTTTATTTGATCCGAAAGACCGAAACGCAGCGAAAGCAGTTTTCGTTCTTCAAAAAGCTGAGCTTCCGGGTGGAAGCCGGCGTCTACGACGAGCTCTCGGAGCGCGCGAAGGCCTTTGCACCGAAGGAGCGGATCGCCCTCGGCTGCGTGGGCGTTGTCCCTCTGGCGTGTGCCATTCTGCGATTCGGCCTGAATCGATCCCTGAATTACGCCGGCGCCGCCATACTGCTTGCCGTCTTCGGGCTGCTGCTCTCCCCGGCCGTGTGGGCTTCCCTGACCGCGAAGAGCTTCCGCATTCTGCTGCAGAAGGGTGAGTACTCGGCACAGAACAAGGCCGCCCGCAGCTCGGCGGTACCGTTTGCGATTCTTTCGGGCGTCATTTTGCTGATCGCTGCGTATTCCTTAAACAAGCTGACAAGGCTCGGCAATCGGGCGGCGCTGGGCGCAGCCGCCGTTTTCTGCGGGCTGTATGTCTGGAAACGCATCTGCTTGAACCGGAAATTTGCCCACTTGAAGAAATTGGACATCCAGGTCCGCACCACAGCGCGCAGCGCCGACACATAGATCAGAAAAATCACAACAGCCGGGGTTCGGAAACCGAACCCCGGCAAAACTGTCTTCAGTCCGCTGCTCCGCGCGGAAACGGCGGTCCGGCGCAGGGTTCAATCGAGCCTGCGCAGACCCTTGGGATAGTGGTTTTTCAGGCTGCCCCGGACACCCTTGCCCCAGCCGAGGCTCAGGCCGTCCACCCGGACGAGCGTCCATCCGGCGCGGTCCGCTGAAACGGTCTGCCCGCGCAGATAGGGCAGGGTCTGCTCCGGGGTCAGGTCCAGCACGGAGGCCGCCTCATGCAGGTACAGCGCCAGCGCGTGGGCCGGTTCGGCCCTCCCCTTCCGGAGCTCGGCCAGCTCCAGCCCGGGCCGAAGCACCCGGAGGCCCCGCAGCCGCGGGAGCGCTTCCGGCGCCAGAAACAGCCGCTCGCCCCAGGTCAGAACGGTCCCGTCCGGTACAGAAATCCCCAATTCGCGGAACAGCGCCGAGGCTTCGGCGGGCAGCTTCCCGGCAGGCTCCGTCTCCGTCTCCCGGCTGCTTCCGTCCGTGCGGGTCAGCACGGCCGCGAAATGGCCTTCCCCAAACAGCCGGTGCGGCCAGAGGCGGCAGGTTTTGCGCAGCGCGTCAGACCCTTCCGGGACCCATTCCGGTCTGCCGGGGGAAAACCAGGGCGCGTCCGCATCGGTCAGCTCGTAGTCCGGGTGGCGGCGCAGGAAGGCAGAAACCGTCCCCTCGTCCTCCTCCGGGGAGAAGGTGCAGGTGGAATAGACCAGCCTGCCGCCGGGACGGAGCATAACGGCAGCGGAATCCAGAATCTCAGCCTGACGGGCGGCGCACATCGCCACCGTCTCCCCGCTCCAGTCCGCGCCGGCTGCTTCATGCTTGCGGAACATCCCCTCGCCCGAGCAGGGTGCGTCCACGAGGATCCGGTCAAAGAAGCCCGGAAACCGTCCGGCCAGCGCAGCCGGATGCTCATTCAGGACCAGCGCGTTGGCGACTCCGAGCCGCTCCACATTGGAGCTGAGAATCGCGGCGCGCTTGGGGGAGATCTCGTTGCAGATCAGCAGACCGCGGTTTTTCATCCGGCCGGCGATCTGCGTGCTCTTGCCCCCCGGCGCGGCGCACAGGTCGAGCACCCGCTCGCCCGGTTGGGGATCGAGCAGGACGACCGGCGCCATGGCGCTGGGCTCCTGGAGATAGTAGAGCCCTGCCGCGTGGTAGGGATGCAGACCGGGACGGTCCGATGGATCGTAGGTATAGCCCGTCGGTTCCCACAAGACCGGCTCCAGGCGAAACGGGAGCGCCGGAGGCGCGTCGGTTTTCAGCGGATTGATCCGCAGACCCAGCGCCCGCGGCCGATCCAGCGCAGCCAGAAAGGCCGGGTACTCGTCTCCAAGCAGCGTCTGCATTTTCGCGCAGAAAGCCTCCGGCAGCATTGGTTCTTCCCCCTCATCTGTTTTTCTGTATCATACATGGTTCCCGGTCAAAACGCAAGGGGCTTTTTCCGGGGGAATCGACGGGCGCGTTGCAAAATAGCGTCTGAAAAAACAAAGGCACCAGCTTTCCCCGAAAA
>CAMOLY010000151.1 GCA_946619065.1 uncultured Clostridia bacterium
GCCTCGTTCTGCTCCAGCACGAAGGTCTGGACCGGGTAGCGGTCCATCGGCGGCTCCTCGATGGTCGACATGTCGCGCAGACCGGAGAGAGCCATGTTCAGCGTGCGGGGGATCGGGGTGGCCGACAGGGTTAAGACGTCCACGCCCCGGGAAAGTTCCTTCAGCCGCTCCTTGTGGGTGACGCCGAAGCGCTGCTCCTCGTCCACGATCAGCAGGCCCAGATCCTTGAAGACCACGTCCTTCTGCAGCAGCTTGTGGGTGCCGATCACCAGATCCACGGTGCCGGCCCGGAGGGCCTGCAGGGTCCTGCGCTGCTGGGCGGGGGTGCGGAAGCGGGAGAGGACGTCCACCGTGACCGGGAAGCCCTCGAAGCGGCGGCTGGCGGTCACATAGTGCTGCTGGGCCAGGACCGTGGTGGGGACCAGGATCGCCACCTGCTTGGAGTTCAGGATCGCCTTCATGGCGGCCCGGAGCGCCACCTCGGTCTTGCCGAAGCCCACGTCGCCGCAGAGCAGGCGGTCCATCGGGCTGGGCGATTCCATGTCCGACTTGATCTCTGCCGCGCAGCGGAGCTGGTCGTCGGTCTCGGCAAAGGGGAAGTTGCTCTCAAACTCGGCCTGCCAGGGATCGTCCGCCGCAAAGGCGAAGCCCATGCGGCGCTTGCGCTCGGCGTAGAGCTTGATCAGCCCCTCGGCCAGATCCTTCACCGCAGCCTTGGCCCGCTTCTTGGTCTTCTCCCAGCTGTCGCCCCCCAGCTTGTTGAGCTTGACCGGGCTGTCCTGGGCCGCGCCGATGTATTTGTAGATCAGATCCATCTGGGTGGCGGGCACGTAGAGCACGTCCGTCCCCTCGTAGGCAATTTTGACGTAGTCCTTGACCGCCCCGTCCGCCTTGATCTGCTCCATGCCCACATAGCGGCCGATGCCGTGGTACTCGTGGACGATCAGATCCCCCGGGCACAGGTCGGTGAAGGAGCTGAGCTTCTGACGGTTCGTGGCCTTGACCTTCGGCGCGGGCCTGGCCCGGCGCTGGGGGCGGCTGAGCAGCTGACCCTCGCTCAGCACGGCCAGCTTCAGCGTCGGATACTCCATGCCGTTGGGCAGACTGCCGTCGGTCAGATAGATCCCGCCGGCAGGGGGCAGGCCGGTGGCCGGGAAGGCCATCTGCACGGCGATGCCCCGTTCGGTCAGACCGTCCCGCAGGATCTCGCCCCGGCGGCGGCTGCCGCAGAGGACCAGGGTCCGGAAGCCGTTTTTCCGGTAGTGCTCCAGATCGGCGGCCGCCGCGTCCAGACTGCCGCCGTAGGCGGGCAGCTGCTTGGCGATGATGTCCAGCAGGACGGCGGGCTGCATCGTGTCCGGGAAGGCGGAGGAGAGGAAGGCCTCCAGGAACAGGGCGGGATGGCCGCTCAGCTCCGCGCAGACCCCGTCCCAGCCTCGGACAAAGTCGCACAGCTCGCCCGCCAGCGTTCCGCTCTGCAGCAGACTGTCCAGCTGCAGGCCGAAGTCCGCCTCCCGGGCGTCGGCGGCCCGGCGGAGATTGCCGTGGTCGCAGAAGACGGTGATCCCGCCGTCCGGCAGATAGTCCGCCGCGGTGGTAAATTCGGGGAAAATCAGGCTCAGATACCGGTCGCAGGCGCCGAAAAAGGCGCCGGAGCGCAGCGTCTCCAGATCGGTCTGAAGCGTGTGGATCAGCGCCTCGTTTTTGACCTTGCGCCGCTTTTGCCGGCCGATCAGCGCCGTGAGATCGGCGCACAGACCCTCGACGCCGCCCGGGTGCAGGGCCGGCAGGGTCTCCGCCACGGGCAGGAGGACGGCCCGGTCCAGATTTCCGGTCCGCCGCTGGGTGAGGGGGTCAAAGAGACCCATCGTGTCGATCTCGTCGCCAAAGAATTCGATGCGCACCGGGCTGTCCGCCGCGGGACTGAAGCAGTCGAGAATGCCGCCGCGCACCGCAAACTGGCCCACGCCCTCCACCATCCGGCAGCGGGTGTAGCCTGCCCGCACCAGCCGGTCGCAGAGGGCTTCGAGCCCGGCCTCCTGCCCCTGCTGCAGGACGATCGAGGCGTCAAGCAGGGCGGACCGGGGCAGGGTGCGCAGGGACAGGGCCTCCCAGGGGGCAATCAGCAGACGGGTCCGCCCCTCCGAGAAGTCCCACAGGCAGCGCAGCCGCCGCTGCTCCCACTGACGGGAGGCGGCGGAGCTGTCGTAGAAGGTCAGATCCCGGCCTGGCAGGATCGGGAACTCGGTGCCGGTAAAGGCCAGCAGCTCCTCCTGCGTGCGCCGGGCGGCCAGCTCGTCCTGGCAGACCACCAGCATCGGCTGCTTCAGATCCCGGAACAGGGCGGCGATCAGGTGGCTGCGGTTGATCTGGGCGGCCCCGGAGACCGCCGCGTGCGCGCCGCCCCGCAGGGCCTTCAGAACAGCGCCATACTCCGGCATGCGCCCCAGCGCCGAGAGCAGCAGGTCCATGTGAAACACTCCTTTTCCACGTGAAAACGCGGGAAGACAG
>CAMOLY010000152.1 GCA_946619065.1 uncultured Clostridia bacterium
TCCTTGCATTGGTAATCCGAAAATCTGCATACAGCCATCGCGAAAAACCGCCTTTCTGCGAAAAATCACCGACAGGATGCTGATCCCGGGCCGCCGTTTCCGGCGCCCGGGCTGACAGACGATTCCTCCCGCCCCACACAGTCTATGCGCCGCTGCGCCGGATCTATTCCGGCGCGCAAAAAACGGCTGCAGGCGCGCAATTGTCTGTGTGTTCGGCCTTTTCCGACCGTTCCGGAAACAGAGAGCACGGTTTGTTTACATTATTTTGCAGCGAAACACTGTGATAACAGAAGTAAAACGGCAAAAAAATGAGATAATAGTATCGGCAATCAAACGGCATTCATCTAAAATTCAGAGAATCAGGAGGTTCATTATGAAAAAAATGATGGTTATCGCCCTTGCAATTCTCATGCTTGTCAGTCTGGCGGCCTGCCGCAGAGCGGACAACCGGAATCAGGGCGATTCCGCACCCAACGGCGAAGCAGGCAGCAATTCGCAGATCGGAAGCAGCTCCGACACCAATCATCCGCTGAGTCCCGCCCCGGAAGGAGCCAGTCTTACCGGCAAACTGAACTATATCCATCGGGACGACAGAGATCCGTCTGTTCTGAAGGGCGTAACGATTTACGGCAACCGAGCGGGATCCGCGGAACTCAATTCCAGGGCCCCTGCGGCAGAGGGCGTCCGCAACGTGTTTGAGCTGAACGAGCATGTCGGCTTTGTTCCCGATACCGACGCAGAGGACGGAATGCAGGTTTGGGTTTTCAGGCACAGAGACAATCAGCAATCCTACGAGACGGCTGAATTTTCGGAGCAGATGCCCGGATTTGTCAATTCATCCGAACTCTCTTTTGACAAAGACGAGCCGGAAAACAGCAAGCTGGGTGAATTCTATCTGGATCCGGAGGACTGGGACGCCGGTTATTATGATTTTGTCTTTGTATATGACGGAAAAGCGGTTGCCACCCTGCTGACCCGTTTTTACAACATGGACGAGCTGGCGGGAAAATCTGACGACGATCTGGAAGCGCTGATGCGCGGAAGAACGATCTGATCCGAAAGGGGCGCGCGGCAAAATGAAGCATTTTGCCGCGCGCCAAATCATTGCGCCGAAGTTTTCGGTTTTCCGCCGATTATCCTCTTCTCTTCCGGAACAGGTACTCGTCCAGCTCGGTCTTCACCTTCTCCGGGATCTCGCGGCCCACGGGGCAGACCGCGGCATCCGCCATCCGGCGGGTGAAGGCCGCGATGAAGGCGATATCCTTCTCCATCTGGGCCATGGACAGGACCTCCGGCAGATCGTAGCGGCAGTGGATGGGCGCCGCGTTGCCGGAAGCCAGCCGGGCGAAGCTCAGGGCCGGCACGCCCTTGTCCGCGAAGGGGGTGGAGTCGCTGGAATAGACCCCGGTCTTCGCCTCCACCGGGAAGCCCAGCTCCGCGCCCATATAGCTCAGATAGTGGACCAGCTTCTCCTCGGCGGAGACCCTGGCGATGAACTTGCCCAGCCAGGTGCCGATCATGTCCAGGTTGATGTTCAGGGGGATCTTCTCCAGCTCCGCCTCGTGGTCCCGGACGAAGGCCTTGGAGCCCAGCAGGCCCCGCTCCTCGCTGCCGCAGAATACCAGCCGCAGGCCGTAGTTCAGCTTCTGATCCTTCAGCGCGTCCAAAACGCCCAGCAGGCCGACACAGCCGGACATGTTGTCGTAGGAGCCGTGGGACAGGGCGGTGGTGTCGTAGTGGGCGGTCAGGGTGATGAATTCCTCCCGCCTGCCGGGCAGCTCCGCCACGACGTTGTGGGATTCGCCCTCCCATTCCCGCTGCGCAATGCGGATGGAGACCCGCTTCACGCCGTTGCGCAGCAGCTCGACGGCGTCGGCGGTGTGGAGCATGGCGCAGAGCACCTTCCGCTCCTCGCCCACCACGGCGGCGCGCAGATCCCGCTCGTCAATGTCGTCGATGGGGTAGTGGACGTTGCCGTACTGGAACAGCAGGCCCTTTGCCCCGGCCTTCATCAGATCCTGGTAACCAAAGTAGCCGATGCCGGAGCCGTCCAGCAGGACGATCTTGTCCTTTGCCCCCGCCACGGAGACCGGGTCCTGGGCGGGCATGTAGTACAGCTCGCCCTCCACGCTGCCGCTGCCGCAGCAGAAGAAGCCCTTGCAGGGGATCTCCTTCCCGTCGGCCACCACGTGGGCCTCCCGGATCTCGGCCATGGCCACGGGGAAGGCCTCGAGCCGGGCCGGGACCCCCAGCTCCTCGCAGCGGGCCTTCAGATACGCCGCCACCTGCAGCTCCTCCGGTGTGCCGCTGCGGTGGACGTAATTGGTTTCCTCAAAAATCCGTTTCATCATTTCCTGGGTCATGGAACGCAGTCTCCTTCCGTTTGTTTGATGGTTCTATGATACCATAAGAATCAGGAATTGGAAAGAGGCCCGGTAAGAATATTTGCCGCAAATGAGCAGCTGCTCAGTCGCGCTCCGCGCCGTAGTGGCCGCTGACC